>JASFBB010000244.1:0-18006 GCA_036172345.1 Anaerolineae bacterium | reverse complement strand
GGTGCGACTTCCGTCGCCGGCTCGGTTTGTGCACTTTGGAAGGTTGGGCCATGGGCATAACCTCGCGCGAACGGGTGCTCACCGCCTTCGCCCATGAAGAGCCCGACCGCGTGCCGGCGTGGCTGGGCGCCTCGCCCGAATTTATGGAACTGGCACGCCGCCACCTCGGTGTGGCGGATGACGAAGCGGTGTTGCGCCACATCGGCGACGACTTTCGGCGCGTCTATGCGCGCTTCGCCGGCCCACCCTGGGCGCATCCCACCGAGGGCTTGACCTGCCCCGGCGCCACCTACCGCTCGCCCTTCGGCGTGGAGCGGCGCGGCTACGGTTATGGCCAACCCTTCAGCCATCCGCTGGAACACGCCACCACGCTGCGCGAAGTGCACGACTATCCCTGGCCCGACCCCGCCTGGATGGATGCGTCCGACATCCGCGCACAAGCTGCGCAATGGGATGGGCAATATGCCATCCTGGGCGGCGACTGGTCGCCCTTCTTCCATGACGCCATCGACCTGCTCGGCATGGAGAACATGCTGGTCAAAATGTACGAGCAGCCGGAGCTGGTGGACGCCGTCCTGACGCACATCGTGGATTATTACGTCGGCGTCAGCCAGCGCATCTTCGACGTCGCCGCAGACGTGATCGACATCTTCTTCATCGGCAACGACTTCGGCACGCAAACCGGCCCGGTGATGAGCCCGGCGCTCTTTCGCCGCTTCATCCTGCCCCATCTCCAGCGGCTGGTGGACCTGGGGCACGCCTATGGCCTGAAGGTGATGCTGCACTGCTGCGGCGGCTTCGCCCCGCTTATCCCGTTGATGATCGAGATCGGCCTGGACGGCCTGCAATCGCTCCAGCCGTGCGCGCGCGGCATGGATCCAGCGCAGTTGAAACGCGCTTTCGGCGACAAAATCGTGCTCAACGGCTGCATCGACACGCACCACGTGCTGATCAAGGGCACACCCGAATCGGTGCGCGCCCGGACGCGCGAGATATTGGAGCTGATGAAACCGTGCGGCGGCTACGTTGCCTCGCCGAGCCACGACTACGTGCTGCCGGAGACGCCGGTCGAAAACGTGCTCGCACTTTACGAGACGGTGCAGGAATACGGATGGTATTCATAAGGCGCCTGCCGCATCAATGCAAAGTGGCACTTTGGGTGTATTTCAAATGGGGACAAATGGAAGCAGCGGCGCACAATGACGACGGTTATCTGCGCCGCGACCGTCAGGACATAGTCGTTACATTCTATGAGCTAAGGAGGCAAAGGAACCGATGAAGCGTTACGGCCAAGTGATCCGCCTGAAACCCGGCGTGTTGGAGGAATACAAGCGTTACCACGCCAACGCCTGGCCGGAAGTCCTGGACATGATCCGCCAGTGCAACATCCGCAACTACTCGATCTTCCACAAGGATGGTTACCTGTTCGCTTATTTCGAGTATGTTGGGGACGACTTCGACGCCGATATGGCCAAAATGGCTGCCGATCCCAAGACGCAAGAATGGTGGGCGATTATGAAGCCGATGCAAGATCCGCTGCCCACGCGCACCGAGGGGGAGTGGTGGGCAAACATGGAAGAAGTGTTCCACACGGACTGAGGGAAGGAGATGTGCCCATGCCTCAGAGCGGAACCATGACATCCCGCGAGCGGGTATTGGCCAGCATCGCCCATCGCGAGCCCGACCGGGTGCCGGTGGACCTGGGCGGCACCCCCAGCTCGGGCATCTCGGCGATCGCCTATCATCGGCTGAAGCGCCACCTGGGAATCACAGGCGGCTACACGCGCGTCTATGATGTGGTGCAGCAGCTAGCGCAGCCGGAGGAGGCGATCCTCGACCGCTTCGGCATCGACGTGCTTGACATCGGGCGCACGTTCAACACCGCCGATACTGACTGGTATGACGTCACGCTGCACGACGGGCTGGTGGTGCAGTTCCCCGCCTGGTTCCGCCCGACGCCGCGGCCAGACGGGGGACTGGATGTCTTCGACGCTGAGGGTGACCGCATCGCCACCATGCCGCCAGCTGCCACCTTCTTCGATCAGACGTGCTTCCCCTACCTGGACGGCTATCCGTGCGATTACCGCGATCTGCCGCACGCGATGGGCAAGGTGCACTGGGCAGCGCTGGCACACAGCCCATGGGATCACGCGCGAGAGCCCGACTTCTGGCAGCAGCTGCGCCAACGCGCCCTGGTACTGCGCCAATCCTCGGATCGCGCGCTGATGATCGTCGCAGGGTGCAACCTGTTCGAATGGGGCACCTTCCTGCGCCGCATCGACAACTTCCTGATGGACTTGGTGTCCAACCCCGCCGAAGTGGAGCGCCTGCTGGACGCACTGATGGAGCAGCACCTCGCCACCCTGGAAAAGGTCTGCCAGGCGGTCGGCGATGTGGCGGACATCATCCGCTTCGGCGACGACCTGGGGATGGACACCGGCCCGTTCATGGCGCCTGAAATCTACCGCCAGCTGTTCAAGCCGCGCCATGCCATGCTGTGTCGTTATGTCAAGCAACACTCACGCATGCACACCTTCCTACACTCGTGCGGCTCGATCTACAAGCTGCTGCCCGACCTGATCGAAGCCGGCTTCGAGATCATCAACCCGGTGCAGACCAACGCGCGCGACATGGAGCCGGAGCGACTGAAGCGGGAGTTTGGCCGCGACATCACTTTCTGGGGTGGCGGCTGCGACACGCGCACGGTGTTGAACCGCGCCACCCCGGCGCAGGTCAAGGCGCATGTGAAGCGCAACCTGGAAATCCTGACCCCCGGCGGCGGATTCGTCTTCAACACCGTACACAACATCCTGCCGGATGTGCCGCCGCAGAACATCTTGGCTATGTTCGAAGCGATCGAAGAGTTCTATGCCTGAGCGCGCTACACTGCTTGGAACATTATCACAACCACACATCCGCGCCGCGACCGTCAGGGAGCGGCATCACGGCTGCTTGCTCACGCGCGCGGTTCGGTTTGAAACCCGCTTCTCATCAAAAACGCAATGCCTATACGATCCACGAGGAGTAAGGACACACTTATGGAGAGAACGGCAAACTGCTTGGCCAAGCTGGAACGGATGAACAAGGCGCTGCATCACCAAGAAGGCGACCGCGTGCCGATCAGCGATTTCTTCTGGACGAATTTCCTGCGCCGCTGGCGGCAAGAGCTGGGCCTCCCGGCGGATGCCAGCCCCTACACTTATTACGACCTGGACTGGATCGTCACCGTCCCGAACATGGACCCGCACATCAAGGACTTCGAGGTGCTGGAGGAGACGGAGAACAGCATCACGGTGCGCACCGGTTTCGAGGCGATCATCCAGCGCAAGTCCACCTATCCGATGCCGCGCTTCCTCAAGTTCGAGACCGACACTATCGAGAAGATGCGCGCTTTCCAGTTCGACGACCCGTGGGATGAGCGCCGCTATTTCAAGGGGGGCGACAACCAGCTGGCCGGCGTCGGTGACACGCTCACGCGCCACCTGCCGCCCTGGATCGAGACGGTCAAATCGCTCTATCCCGATTTCCCCGTCTACGGCAGCGTGTGCGAAGGGCACGAGATGACCTGGCGCATCCTGGGCCAGGAGAACGTGCTGCTGTGGAGCGCCGAGTATCCTGACGAGCTGGCGCGCTTCGTCGAGCGCGTCCACCAGTTCAACCTAGGCATCGCCGAAGCGCAGATCAAGGCAGCGGATGGTCTGTTGGATGGCATAGTCATCTGGGGCGATGTCGCCTACACCAAGGATCTCTTCTTCCCGCCAACTTACTGGCGGCGCGTCTTCAAGCCGGGCTTAAAGGCATTGGTGGACCTGTGCCATTCCTACGGGTTGCCGGTCATCTACCACGGCTGTGGCAACGTGCGGCGCATCTTCGAAGACTTCATCGAGGTGGGCGTGGATGCCTACAATCCCCTGGAAGCTAAAGCGGGCCTCGACGTGGTCGAGCTGCGCCGGCAGTACGGTCATCGCATCGGCTTCTGCGGCAACATCAGCGTGATCGAATGGGCACAATTCGGGCCGGACGAGCTCAAGGCGATGGTGCTGCGCAAGCTGAACGCCGCCAAGGGCGGCGGCTACATCGTGCAATCCGACCACTCCGTGCCCGACAACGTCTCCCCGCAGAATTACGAATATGTGGTCAACCTGGTGCGCGAATACGGGCGCTATCCCCTGCAGCTGGGCGAATACGACCTGCCCGACGTGCACTGAACGCCATCACAGGGTGTGTTTCCAGTTGGGGGCGAATGGGAGCAGGGTCCGAAGTGGCAACAGTATATCCGAGCCGCAACCATACATCCGAGCCGCGGCCGTCAGGGAGCGGTTGCGAGCCGCTCGTACGGGCGACCTGCCGGTTGCCCATAGGGACACGGCATGCCATGCCCCTACACGCGCGGCCGGGTCTGAGCCCTGCCTTTCCCCAAAATGAAATGCGTTCCATGTCATACCGGAAAGGAGGTGGTCACCGCACAATTGCGACGCGATGAGGGATAAGCTGTAGCGATTCTGTTTCGACCAAGGTTTCAAGGTTCAGCTTATAAGGAAAGGAGAGCCAAACTATGTCCAACAAGAAGATGACACGCCGTGATTTCCTGAAGTATGCTGGCCTGGCCAGCGGGGCAGCGATGGCCGCCAGCGTGATGGGCAGCTTGCCGGCCGCCGCCGCGGGAACGAGCGAGCAACCCACGTTGTTCCAGTTCCCGCACATCCAGAAGAAGGAGTTCGAGGGCGTCACCGTGCGCATGCTCGCCATCAGCGGCGCCAACTACGACGAGCTGTATAAGATCATCCCTGAGTGGGAAGAGCAGACCGGCGCCAAGGTCGAGTTTGTCTTCAAGGGCGATGGCTTCCAGACCGACAAGCGCCTGGTGCAGGACTTCGCCGCCGGCACGGTGGACTACGACGTGTGCTGGGATCACAGCAGCTTCTTCTCCCAATACGTCAAGGCGGACGGCCTGGAGCCGTTGGAGAACTGGTTCACCGATGAGGAGCTGGCCGACTTCATCCCACGCCTGGTGGATGCCACCCGCCGTGATGGCCACCTGTGGGTCATCCCGCGCCACTTCGACATCTCCTGCTTGCACTATCGCACCGACCTGATGACCGCCGAGCAGGTGCCGGAGACGTGGGATCAGTTCAAGGAGCTGGCCAAGCAGCTGACCGATCCTGCACAGGGCATCTACGGCACGCAGTTCGCCGGCAAGGAGGAGGCGCTGAGCGGGCGCTTCTACGAAGTGTTGATCGCCGAAGGTGGCCAGCTGTTCGACGAGAAGTGGGAGCCCGTCTTCAACAGCCCGGCGGGCGTCAAGGCCGCTTCGATGTTCGCCGAGCTGTATGCCGCCGGCGCCATGCCGCCCGGTATGACCAGCTTCGTGTGGGAGGACGTCGCCAAGAACTTCGCCGCCGGCATCATCGCCATCTACAGCGAGTGGTACGGCTGGTATAGCTTCTTCCAGGATCCCAGCAGCAGCAAGGTGGCGGGTAAGTTCGACCTGGCGCGCCAGCCGATGGGCGACGGCAAGATCCACAGCGGCTGGGCCGGCCATCACGGCTTCTCCATCACCAAGGCCAGTCAGAACAAGCCGGCCGCCGCTTCGCTCATCAAGTGGCTCACCAGCGTCAAGGGCAACGAGCTCGAAGCCAAGCTGGGCTTCCTGGTCGCGCGCCAGAGCGTCTGGGAGAAGATCATCGCCGAAGCAGAGACCTCGACCGACCCACTGGCCAAGAAGCGCCTCGAGCTCGCCCTGCTGCAAGCGCAAGAGGACTTCAAGACCCCGCCGCTGATCGCCGAGTGGCTGCCCATGTCCAACATCCTGTACCCCATCCTGCAGCAGATCATCCTGGGCGATGTCGAGCCGCAGAAGGGTCTGGACGATGCCGCGCAGCAGGTGCGCGATATGATGGCCAAGGCAGGTTACTACACCACCGGCGCGTAAGCACGGTGTGATTGCGTGACCGTAAAACCGCTGAGCGATCCCGGATTGTCGGGGTCGCTCAGCACCCTGCAGTATGTTTGAGGAAAGGGTCATTATGGCGACAATTTCGGTAACCAAGAGCCCGGCACGGGCGCGCGCGTTCGAAATCTCCGCCGACGAGGCGAAACGCCTGCCATGGCTGTTGCTGACGCCGGGGCTGGTCGCCCTGGCGGTGGTGGTCGCCTTTCCTATGCTTTACTCGTTCTATCTGAGCTTCACCAACTATGACCTGACCCGGCCGACCACCGAGTTCATCGGGCTGCAGAATTACATCAAGCTCTTCTCCAACGCGACCTTCTGGCAGGCGTTCGGTCGTACCGTGTTGTTCATGACACTGGCCGTCAACCTGGAATTCCTGATCGGTTTGGCAATTGCCCAACTGATGGCCAAAGCGCTCTTGGGGCGCGGCCTGTTGCGCACCGTGCTGATGATGCCCATGATGTTTGCCCCCGTGTTGGTGGGCTTCCAGTTCAAGTGGTTCTTCAACGACCAGGTGGGGTTGGTCAACAACCTGCTGTATACGCTCACCGGCGAACCGCACATCATTCCCTGGTTAGTTCAGGTGCCTCTCGGATTCATCAGCATCCTGGTAGCTGAGATCTGGATGGGCACCCCCTTTATGGTGATCATCCTGGAAGCTGGCATCCTGTCGTTGCCCACCGAGCCCTTCGAGGCGGCTGAGGTGGACGGCGCTTCGGGCTGGCAGAAGTTCCGCCATCTGACATTCCCGATGATCGGGCCTTTTATCTACACCGCCATGGCGATTCGTTCGCTCGATCTGGCGCGCGTCTATGACGTGGTGAGCATTATGACGGGCGGTGGCCCTGGCACGCGCACCGAGCTGATCTGGACGTATGTCTATCGGCTGGCGTTCACCGGCCACGACTATGCCACGGGCAGCGCCATGTCTTACGTCACCGTGGTCGTCAGCTTCCTGTTCACGTTCTTTCTGTTCCGCAATGTCATCCGCAGTCGTTGGGAGGGTCGAGAATGAGCACGATCGGTTATGCCAAGGCGGGTCGCCGCCCCCGCATCGGCGATTACCTGCGCGACGCGGTGTTGTACCTGATCATCTTCATCTTCTTCCTACCCGTGTTGTGGATCATCCTCACCTCGATACGGCCCAACATGGAGATCAACACGCGTCCGCCCATCTGGATCCCGCGCGAGTTGACGCTGGATTCATATAAGATCCTGTTGGGTTGGCCCACGCCCGAAGGCGCTTTCGGACTGGGCAGCAACATCCCCTTCGGGCAGTATGCGCGCAATTCGATCATCATCGCCACTGTCAGCACGCTGTTCTCACTGACGTTTGGCACGCTGGCGGGCTACGCCTTCGCGCGCTTCGCTTTCAAGGGCAAGAATGGGCTCTTCTTGGGCATGATGCTGGCGCGTGCCGTGCCGGGCATCGCGTTGAGCCTGCCCCTGTTCGTCCTCTACGCCCGGCTGGGCCTATCCGACTCGATTCCGGGGATGATCATCACCTATGTGGCGCTCAACGTGCCCTTCACCGCCTGGCTGATGGACGGCTTCTTCCGCGCCATCCCTGCCGAGCTGGATGAGGCGGCTTTGATCGACGGCTGTTCGCGTTGGAGCGCCTTCCTGCGCGTGGATTTACCCCTAGCACTGCCGGGCGCGGCGGCAAGCGGCATCTTTGCCTTCCTGACGGCGTGGAACGAGTTCGCCCTGGCGAACGTCATCACGCGCACGCCGGCCTCGCGTACCTTCCCGCCGGCGCTGTATGAGTTCACCGGCCAGTTCGTGTCCGACTGGCGCGGCATGTGCGCTATGTCGGTGATGATGCTCATCCCGGCGATCATCTTCGTGGCACTGGTGCAGCGCCAGCTGATGACTGGCCTCACCTCCGGCGCGATGAAGGGCTAGCGCACTGGCCGGCATGGGAACGGGAAACGAACGCGTATAGACATCCCAACTGAATCTTTCACGAGGAGCAGACTTATGGACGATTTCCCACTCAATCCACCACACAACCGCTTGATCGGTGCCATGCCGAAGATCGGCATTCGCCCCACCATTGACGGCCGCCGCCAGGGGGTGCGCGAAGCGCTGGAAGAGCAGACGATGAACCAGGCGAAGGCGGTGGCCGAATTCCTCAGCCAGAACCTGCGCCACTCCAACGGCCTGCCGGTCGAGTGCGTCATCGCCGACACTTGCATCGGCGGTGTCGCTGAGGCGGCGCAAACGGCGGAGAAGTTCGCCCGCGAGGGGGTGGGCGTCTCGATCACGGTCACGCCATGCTGGTGCTACGGCGCCGAGACGATGGACATGGACCCCCACATCCCCAAGGCGATCTGGGGCTTCAACGGGACGGAACGCCCCGGCGCCGTCTACCTCGCCGCCGTGCTGGCGGCACACAACCAAAAAGGCCTGCCCGCCTTCAGCATCTACGGCCGCGATGTGCAGGACGCCACCGATCGCAGCATCCCACCGGATGTGCAGGAGAAGCTGCTCCAGTTCGCGCGCGCCGGCCTGGCGGTCGCCACCATGCGCGGCAAGTCCTATCTCTCTATGGGCGGCGTCTCGATGGGCATCGCCGGCTCGATCGTCGAGCATACCTTCTTCGAAAGCTACCTGGGCATGCGCGTCGAGGTGATCGACATGACCGAGTTCGTGCGCCGCATCGAGCGCGAGATCTACGACAAAGAGGAATTCGCCCGCGCGCTGGCATGGACGAAGAAGTACTGCAAAGAGGGGCGCGACTACAACCCGCCGCACCAGCAGCGCAGCCGCGCGCAGAAGGACAAGGACTGGGAGTTCGTCGTCAAGATGGCGCTCATTGCGCGCGATCTGATGATCGGCAATCCGCGCCTGGCGGAGCTCGGTTACGCCGAGGAAGCGCTGGGACACAACGCCATCGCCGCCGGCTTTCAGGGGCAGCGCCAATGGACCGACCACTTCCCCAACGGCGACTTCCTGGAGGCGATCCTGAACTCCTCGTTCGACTGGAACGGCATCCGCGAGCCGTTCATCGTGGCGACCGAGAACGACTGCCTGAATGCGGTGGCGATGCTCTTCGGCCACCTGCTCACCAACACGGCGCAGGTCTTCGCCGATGTGCGCACCTACTGGAGCCCCGAGGCGGTCAAGCGCGTGACCGGCTACCAGCTGACCGGCCGCGCCGCCGGCGGCATGTTGCACCTGATCAACTCCGGCGCGGCCAGCCTGGACGCCACCGGCCAGCAGGAGCGCGACGGCCAGCCCGTCATGAAACCCTTCTGGGAGATCACCCCTGAAGAAGCGCGCAAGTGCCTGGAGGCGACGACATGGTATCCCGCCACGACCGCCTATTTCCGCGGCGGCGGTTTCTCGTCCAACTTCCTGACGCGCGGCGAGATGCCCATGACGATGTCGCGCGTCAACCTGATCAAGGGGTTGGGGCCGGTGCTCCAGATCGCCGAGGGCTATGCGGTGAACATCCCGCTGGAAGTGCACCGCATCCTGGACGAGCGCACCGACCGCACCTGGCCGACGCACTGGTTTGTGCCCAATCTTACCGGCAGCGGGCCGTTCCGGGATGTCTATTCGGTGATGTACCACTGGGGCGCCAACCATGCCGCGGTCAGCTACGGGCACATCGGCGCGGAGCTCATCACCCTGGCCTCGATGCTGCGCATTCCGGTGGCGATGCACAATGTGCCCGAGGAGCGCATCTTCCGGCCGAGTGTCTGGGGTGCCTTCGGTGCGATGGACCCCCAGGGCGCCGACTACCGTGCGTGTGCCACCTTTGGCCCGCTGTATGGGCGGTATGCATAATTGTTGCACCCTCCCGCAGGTTCGGAACCTGCGGGAGGTTTGTGGTGCGGGGCTAAGGCCCTGGGCTGGTGTCTCAAGCCCGGACGGGCTGGTCAACCGGCGCGGAGAATAGTCGGCGTGAGCCGACTTGAGATACCAGCCGCGGGCTTTTAGCCCGCCGGCATCCTGCTACCTCAAGCCCTGACGGGTTGTGCGGTCGATGTGGTGCATACATAGTAGGGGCACGACATGCCGTGCCCCTACCACGGGGATGAGGGATATCTTGGGGTGGGTGGGCGCGGCGCGGTTGGCCTCATCCGCCCCGCGACTGTTCTCAGAGCCACGACCGTCAGAGAGCGGATCCCTCTTTCACCACCAAGAGATTATCACCAAAGCATACACCGAGGATTAAGGGGTCACATGAGCCGTGTGGGATTCGAACCCACGACTCCCTGCTTAAAAGGCAGGTGCTCTACCGGCTGAGCTAACGGCTCATCATTTACATTGTACCGCAACAGGCATAAAGTGTCAAAGCGCACCCGGTTTGAGGGTGCATGTCAAGTTGGGGGCGAATGGAAGTAGCCGCCCGAAGTGACGACGGTTATCCGCGCCGCGACCGTCGGAGAGCGGTTAATGAGCCACTTGCTAACCGCTGGCGGACGCGCGCCGCGCGGTTCAGTCCAGCAGCAGGTACGGCTCTTCGATCAGCTGCGCCAGGCGTTCCAGGAAACGCGCACCCTGGGCACCATCCACCAGACGATGATCCAGCGACAGGGTGAGATACAGGGTGGGACGTATCACCACCGCACCACTGACGGCCACCGGCCGCTCGCGCACACGCCCCACCGCCAGGATGGCCGCCTGAGGCGCGTTGATGATCGCCTGAAATTGATCCACGCCGAACATCCCCAGGTTGGTCAGGGTGAAGGTGCCGCCTTCCAGGTCGGATAAGCTCAGCTTGCCCGCCCGCGCGCGCTCAACCAGCGCGGCACGCCTGGCGGCGATCTCAGCCAGGCTCAGGCGATCCGCCTGGCGGATGACTGGCACCACCAGCCCGCCCTCGAGCGCCACGGCAACGCCCACGTTTGCCTCCGCCTGGCGCACTACTCCAGGCCCACCCGACACCTCGGCATAGGCGACGTTGATCTCCGGATGCTCGCGCAGCGCATGGGCACACACCTTGACCAGGATGTCCGTGATGGTCAGGCGGATGCCGGTCGCCGCTTCGATGCGCGGCAGCAACCCATCGCGCATGCGCGTCAGCGCGCTGGCGTCCACCTCGGCGGTCAGATAGAAGTGCGGCGTGGTGGTGAAGCTGCGCGCCATGCGTTCGGCCACGATGCGGCGCACACCGCTCAAAGCCTCAACGCCGCCTGCAGGAGCAGCAGCTGGCGATGGTGGCGGTGGCGGCACAGCGGCAGCCACAGCTGCACGTGCGGCCGCGGCACGCTCGACATCCTCGCGTCGGATGCGGCCGCCTTCGCCCGTGCCCTGCACCGTGCTCAGATCCACACCCAGCTCCGCGGCGAGGCGCCGTGCCACGGGCGAAATGCGGGGTAGCTCCTTCTCGCGCCCCGCTTTTTGATCGGCGAACCAGCGCACATCCGCCTCCACAATGCGCCCGCCTGGGCCGCTGGCCGGCACCTGGGAAAGGTCCACGCCCAGCTCGTGCGCTTTGCGGCGCGCGCGCGGCGTTGCCACGATGCGCTCCTGCGTCTCAGAGGGCGCCGGCGGTTGCTCCGCGGATGGGGCCGGTGGCGCTGGGGGAGTGGCGGCGACCAGCCCGGCTTGAGGGGCCTCCGGCATGGACTCGCTCACAGCCAGCACGTAACTCAACACCCCGCCGATCGGCGCCGTCTTGCCCTCTGCCACCAGGATGGGGCCCAACACCCCGTCCGCAGGCGCCTCGATCTCGGTGGTGACCTTGTCGGTCTCGATCTCGACCACCGGTTCGCCCTGCTTCACCGTCTCCCCGGTGCGCTTGAGCCAGCGGGTGACGGTGCCTTCCGTCATCGTGAGACCCAGCTGGGGCATATAGAGCTCGATGGCCATGGCTCAATACCTCCTTCCGAAGAGGCCGCGTGTCGTGGCAACCAGCTGCTCCACGTTGGGCACAGTCGCCTGCTCCAGCACGGGCGCCATCGGCACCGGCACGTCCATCGCCCCCAGGCGCTTCACCGGGGCATCTAGGTAGTCAAATGCTTCATCGGCGATGATGGCGGCGATCTCAGCGGTCACACCATAGCTCAGATGCCCTTCGTCGACCACCACCGCGCGGCCGGTCTTCTTCACCGATTCGAGGATGGTCGCCTTGTCCAGCGGCTTGAGCGTGCGCGGATCGACCACCTCGGCACTGATGCCCTCTTGTTCCAGCACTTCCGCTGCGGCCAGTGCCACCTGCACCATGCTGGACGTTGCCACAAAGGTCACATCGCTGCCGACGCGCTTCATGTCGGCGACGCCCAACGGGATAGTGTACTCCCCCACCGGTACCAGACCCTTGACCTGGTAGCTCATCTTGTCCTCGAAGAAGATCACCGGGTTGTCATCGCGGATGGCCGACTTGAGCAATCCCTTGGCATCATAGGGCGTGGACGGCATCACCACCTTCAGCCCGGGGATGTGTGCCACCCATGCGTGCAAGCTTTGGGAGTGTTGCGCGGCGGCACCGCGCCCGGCACCCATCAGCGTGCGGATCACCAGGGGGACTTTCGCCTGGCCGCCCGTCATATAGTGCAGCTTGGCCGCCTGGTTCACGATCTGATCCATCGCCAGGGTCATAAAGTCGCAGAACAGGATCTCGACCACCGGGCGCATGCCGGTCAGGGCAGCGCCGATCCCTATGCCGGTGAAGCCCGCTTCGGAGATGGGGGTGTCGATCACCCGTTCCTTGCCGAATTCATCCTGCAACCCGGCGGTGACGTTGAAGACGCCGTTGGCGCGACCGATGTCCTCGCCCATCAGGAAGACGGTCGGATCGCGGCTCATTTCCTCGGCAAGCGCCTCGCGCAGCGCTTCGACAATGGTGATCTCGCGCATCTCAGGCATAGACATGCTCCGTTATCGTGCTGACGTCTGGTATCGGTGAGCGGTTGACAAACTCAATGGCCGCCTGCAGTTCGGCCTCCACCTGGGCTTCCACCTCTTGGATCTCCGCCTCGGAGAGCACCTGGTGCTCGAGCAGCCAACGGCGGAAGCGCCCCACCGGCTCCTGTTGCATGTGCTCCTCCAGCTCCTCCTTGGTGCGGTAGCGGCGGGCAAAGCCGACATCGCCCATATGATGGCCGCGCAGGCGATAGGTGCGCGCCTCGATAAAACTCGCCCCCTGGCCGGCACGCGCGCGCTCGACCGCCTGCACCGCTGCCTGATAGACGGCGATGACGTCGTTGCCGTCCACCTGAGCGGTGGGCAGGCCGAAGGCGGCCGCCCGCGCGCCGATGGGCAGCTCGGTCACCGTCGCCTCCTCGTAGCGCGTGTACTGGCCGAAGCCATTGTTCTCACAGACGTAGATGACCGGCAGCTTCCAGATGGCCGCCATGTTGAGCACCTCCATGAAGATGCCCTGGTTGGCCGCCCCGTCGCCGAAGAAGCACACGGCGACCTGGCCGGAACGGCGCATCTTGGCGGAGAGAGCCGCGCCGGTGGCGATGCCGAAGCCGCCGCCCACCACCCCGTTGGCGCCCAGGATGCCCAGGCTCAGATCGGCGGCGTGCATGCTGCCCCCTTTGCCGTGGCAATAGCCATCCAGGCGTCCACACAGCTCGGCGAGCAGGCGCTTGGCATCGCCCCCCTTGGCCAACAGATGTCCATGGCCGCGGTGGGTGCTCGTAATGTAGTCGTCATCGCGCAGTGCCAGGCACACCCCGGTGGCGACCGCCTCCTCACCGATGTAGAGGTGCAGCAATCCGACGACGGTGCCCCGCTTATAAAGCTCCTCCGCCGTCTCCTCAAAGCGTCGGATGCGGCGCATCCGATAGTACATCTCACGTAACAAAGGTTTATCGAGCTCCATCACACTGAGACCCCCTTGCATCATCGCGCGCTCTGTGCAATTGTTCCCCATATCACAATAGGGTGCAGCAGAAAATTGCGAGCGCTGCAGAATGTGTAGACATCATACCAGTAAGACCATTATAACCTAAAGTGGCCGCATGTCAAGAGCTTTCACGCGCTGCGCGAGCGGGATCACCCCGCCGAATATGACAAGATGATACATAAACCGAGCTGCGTGCGTGAAACCGAGCCGCGCGCGTCAGCAAGCGGCGCGGATAAGCGGCACGCTCATCAGCCGCGACTTCAGTCGCCAGCACTACCCCAGCAACGCGCGCAGGGCCTCCTCCAGCTGCGTATAATGAAAGTGGTAGCCCAGCTCGAGCAGGCGCTGGGGAACGGCGCGCTGACCGTGCAGCAGGACGGTCGCCATCTCGCCGAAGAGCAGCTGCAACATGAAGGCAGGCACCGGCATGGCAGCCGGGCGCCCCATGACGCGCCCCAGCATTTGAGCGAACGCACGCGCGGTGACAGGCGTCGGCGCCACCAGGTTGAAGGCGCCGGACGCTCCATTCGCCTCGATCAGGTGGCGTATGGCACCCGCCACATCTGCGAGGTGAATCCAAGGGAACCACTGCTGACCATCCCCCAGGGGACCGCCGATGAAGAAACGGAACGGGGTCACCAGCCTGGGGAACGCGCCCCCTTCGCGGCTCAGCACCATACCGATGCGTATCACCACGTGGCGCACGCCCATCTCCGCCACCGCGGCGGAGGAACGTTCCCATTCCACGCACACCCGCGCCAGGAAGTCACCGCCCGCTGAGCTCTCCTCAGTGATGATCTCATCGCCGCGCGGGCCGTAATAACCCGTGGCGGACGCCTGGATCACCACCGGCGGCTTGTGGACCGCTTGCTGTACTGCCTGCACCACCGCGTAACCGGCGCTCAGCCGGCTTTGCAGGATCGCTTGCTTGCGCTCCGGCGTCCAGCGCCCCGCGGCGATGTTGGTACCGGCCAGGTTGACGATGGCGCGCGTGCCGTCTGCCAGTGTTGCCCAGCCTTCCGCCGAGCGCCCATCCCACGCCACGACCTGCACCCCGGCCGACAAAGCACCTTGCGCCTCCTGGGGGCGCCGGCTGAGCACCACCACCTCATACCCCGCCGCCAGCTCGGCGATCAGCGCCCGTCCGATCAGACCACTGCCCCCTGTGATGATGACGCGCATCGTTCGCTCCCTTCCCTGATGAACGCCCCCGACAACCTCATGCCGGGAGATGCCCTATCGGATTTGGAAACACAGCTCTAGCTTGCCTGATAGAGGCGGTCGGTCTTCGCCGCCATGATGAAATCGTTCTGATGCAGCCCTTTGATCTTGTGCGTCCACCAGGTGACGGTGACGCGCCCCCACTCGGTCAGGATGGTGGGGTGATGTCCTTCCTCCTCGGCCAGGTTGCCCACCTGGTTGGTGAACTGCAATGCCTGGGCGAAGTTTTTGAACTTGAACACGCGTTCCAGCCGCTTGATGCCGTCACGCTCCACGATCTGCCACTCCGGCACCTGTTGATGCAACCCCGGGATCTCCGCGTCGCTGACCGGCGGCTCATCGCCCCGGCACGCCGTGCATTTCAGTTGATATAGGTTTGCCATCGTTCCACACCCCGTCCAAGCGATTCAATCTCTGCCCAATTATACCACACTCATCCATACCTTGAAACGAGGGTGAAGCGAGGGTGTGTTTCAATTTGGGGGATGAATTGAAGTGGTGACCTCAGAGTCGCAGCGGTTATCCGAGCCGCGACCGTCAGGGAGCGGTGTTGGGAATTGCGGATTTCGAATTTCGGACCGCGGATTCGACTTACCGCAGAGCATGCGCAGAGATTTTTCATAATTCTCCCTGCGCTCGGTGTGCCCCGCGGTGGAATAGCGTATCCGCTGAGGTAGAGCGCTACCATGCGATCGTCCCTGCTTGCCCGGACAGAAGAACCCTCCTACAATTGCCTCCAGGAGCGTCATATCCGTGGTCGATGTGGACAGACGGGTGTGGAAATAGTTCCAGAGCTTGTTCTAGGGAGCGTGCAGCGCTACTTGCGTCGTTTGCAGGAGTGTCTTAACCACTTCTTAATCACCTTTTCATGCATTTCTAATCTCAATCTTCTATGATATAATCGCGAGAATCGGAGAACCAGCTTCCTCCCTCTGAAAACGTGACTCCCTCCAACCGGGCGACCGGTGGCGTGGCAATGCCGGTCGCCCTCCTCTTTTTCATGGACGCGGGTTGTGCTAGAATCGGGAGCGAGCAAGCGCCGCGGGCAACGCACCGATGCGCGCTGCTGCCATCCATCCACCCATCGGCAAGGGGAATAGGAGCGCGAACTATGGCCAACATCATCCGCATCGAGGACATCGCCAACCATGTGGGCGAGGAGGTGACCATCCAGGGCTGGCTCTATAGCCGCACCGGCAAGGGCAAGCTCGTCTTCCTGCAAGTGCGCGACGGGTCGGGCATCGTGCAGGCGGTCGTCTTCCGCCCCAACGTGCCGCCCGAAGTGTTCGAAGCTGCCGACCACCTCAGCCAGGAGTCCTCATTGGTGGTCACCGGAAGCGTGCGGCAGGAAGGGCGTGCGCCGGGCATCCCCGGTGGCTATGAGCTGGATGTCCGCGACCTGCGGGTGATCCAACAGGCGGCCGATTACCCCATCACCCCCAAGGAGCATGGCATCGAGTTCCTGATGGACCATCGCCATCTGTGGATTCGCAGCCGCAAGCAGTGGGCTTTGCTGCGCATCCGCGCCACCGTCATGCGCGCTATTCGCGACTGGCTCGACTCGCACGGCTACCTGGAGGTGACCACGCCCATCCTCACCCCGGCCGCCGGTGAGGGCACCACCACCCTGTTCGAGGTGGATTACTTCGGCGAGCCGGTCTATCTGGCGCAGACCGGCCAGCTGTACAACGAGGCGACCATCTACGCCTTCGGCAAGGTGTACTGCTTCGGGCCGACCTTCCGCGCCGAGAAGAGCAAGACGCGCCGCCACCTGACCGAGTTCTGGATGGTGGAGCCGGAGATCGCCTTCTGCGACCTGGAGCAGCTGATGGAGATCGAGGAGCAATTCGTCAGCTACATCGTGCAGACGGCGCTGCGCGAGCGCAAGATGGAGCTGGCCGTGCTGGAGCGCGACACCAGCGCGTTGGAGCGCGTGCAGCCCCCCTTCCCGCGCATCAGCTACGACGAAGCGCTGGAACGCCTGGCCGCCATCCGCGCCGCTACCACCGACCCCGAGCTGCGGCAGCTGCTCGCCCTCGAATGGGGCAGCGACTTCGGCAGCCCGCACGAGACCGAGCTGGCCAAGCAGTTCGACCGCCCTGTCTTCGTGTATGGCTATCCCACCGCGTGTAAGGCGTTCTACATGGAGCCGTGGCCCGGCCGGCCGGAGGTGTGCAAGAGCGTGGACCTGCTGGCGCCGGAGGGCTATGGCGAGATCACCGGCGGCAGCGAGCGTATCTCCGACCCCGAGCTGCTGTTGCAGCGCATCCATCAGGAGGGGTTGCCAGAGGAGGCATTTCGCTGGTACATCGACCTGCGGCGCTACGGCAGCGTGCCGCACAGCGGCTTCGGGTTGGGGTTAGAACGCACCGTGGCGTGGATCGCCGGCATCCACCACGTGCGCGAGACGCAGCCCTTCCCGCGCACCCTGGGCCAGGTGTATCCGTAAGAGTGCTCCCTTACCCTACCCTTCGTTGAAAATCAGATGGATGCGCTCAACACGCGACGGGGTTCCCCCCAACCCCAACGCCTCCAGCACCGTCTCCGGGCGCACCGAACGCTGCGCACTCAGGCTGAGGCGCATCCATAACTCCGCCTCGCCGTCGGCACAGCGCTCCAGGCGCAGGCCGTCCACCAGGGGGCGCAGGTCGATCATCTCACGCCGCCGTTGGCGCGTGCGCTCGTGGATGAAATGGGGGGCGCTCAGAAAGTCGGCAATGCGCCGCGCAATCTCCTCGCATGGCAGCGCTGTGCTGACCTGCACGCAGTACTCCGCCTGGCGCAATTGTGCCTGCAACGCGGGCGCCTGCAGCGGCACGGGATGCGCCGCGATGATGCGCAAGCCCACCGGCGCCACCGCTTGCAGGCGAGACACCAGCTCCTCCGCCTCGATCGCTTCCTCCAGGATGACGTCCATCACCTCGGCGCTGCCGACATAACCTACCGGCAACGCCGAGGCCAGCTGGATGCGCGGCTGCGGGTTGAACCCCTGGCTGTACACCACACGGATGCCGGCGCGGCGGAG
>JASFBB010000243.1:0-1722 GCA_036172345.1 Anaerolineae bacterium | reverse complement strand
GCCTGGGCAGCTGCTCTGGCGTTCTGGGTCTACTCGCCACGCGACACAACGAGTGCAAAGCGTACCCCGAGTGATAGATGAGATGACGATAAATGACAAAGCAATACCACAAATCACTGGGGTGAGACACGCCTGTGATACGAAGCAATTCACTTTTGTGTCACTATGTGGTAACATAGAGATAAGGGCGAGTGAGGTTGGATCGGAGGTGACAGAAGATGTACTATCCCATCTGGTATGACCCGACGTTCTTCATCTTTATCGTGCCGGCGCTCATCCTGGGCCTGATTGCCCAAGCTATGGTGCAAGGACGTTTCGGCAAATACTCGCAGATACGCACCCTGCGAGGGCTTACTGGCGCCGAGGCGGCACGTGCCATCCTGGATGCCAATGGCCTGGTGGATATAACCATTGAAGAGACCACCGGCTTCCTGAGTGACCATTATGACCCGCGCAGTCGGACGCTGCGCTTGTCGCCGCAGGTGGCACGCAGTCCATCCATCGCCGCAGTGGGGGTAGCAGCCCATGAAACCGGCCATGCCCTGCAACACGCTTCGGGCTATTTCCCCCTGCAGATCCGCTCCGCGATGGTGCCGGCGGTGCAGCTTGGCACCTGGCTGGGGCCGCTGATAATTATGGCCGGCATTCTGCTCGAAGTAACCATGGGCGCTTTCCGGCTGGGCAACACGATCGCATGGCTGGGCGTTGCCTTGTTTGCCCTGGTGGCCGTCTTCTCCTTCGTCACCCTGCCGGTTGAGCTCGACGCCAGTGCACGCGCTCGTCAGCTGCTCGCGCACTATCGCATCGTGAATCAACAGGAACTGGCAGGCGTTAACAGCGTCCTGAATGCCGCTGCCTGGACCTATGTCGCTGCAGCATTGGCAGCCTTGCTGCAAGTGCTGCGTTGGGTTATGATCCTGACATCTGACCGCCGCAGGTGATCTCCCACAGGTGACTTTAATGAAACTCGCTCGCTGGATCACCGTAAGTAGTATGGTGTTAGCGCTCACGACCGTGGCGTGCAGCGTTCTGCCTTCTATACAGGTGTACGTCGAATGGCCCAAGCCCGACTCCGCAGCCTCTACACCCGCAGCGCAAGCACGTGAACGAGGTGACGAAGGGCATGTCGCGCTTTCAAGCGCAGATGTGCCCTCTCCGGCTTACCTACCCCCTACCGTGCTGCCCTCCCCCACCCCGTTGCCCGAAGCGATCATGCAACAGACGTCGGCAGAAGACCAGCTGTTGATCTACTTATATGAACGCATCAGCCCTTCCGTCGTAAGTATCCAGACCACTCGAGCCACTGGCACTGGTTTTATCCATCCCCCCCTTCCGCAAGGGATACCCACACCGCAACTGCCATTTCGAGAGTCGGGTGAGGGGTCCGGGTTCGTGATCGACACCCAAGGACACATCGTCACGAATCACCACGTTGTCGCGGACACCAGCGAGTTGTTGGTGACCTTTTACGAAGGCACCATCGTACCCGCTACAATTGTGGGCAGCGACCCGGATAGCGACTTAGCAGTCATAAAAGTGGATGTTCCGCCCGAAAGCTTGCGCCCGATCGTCTGGGGCGATTCGGACCTCGTCAAAGTTGGGCAGCGCGCGATAGCCATCGGCAATCCGTTCGGTTATGAGAACACGCTCACCGCGGGTATCATCAGCGGGTTGAGTCGGAGCTTGCCCGCAAGCACTGGCTATCGCATCCCCGAAATTATC
>JASFBB010000242.1:0-4635 GCA_036172345.1 Anaerolineae bacterium | reverse complement strand
GGGCAGATAGTCCGGCAAGCTGGGGGCAGCGCTCCGCACCAGCCGGTCGAGGACGTCGCGCATCCACTTCTGGGTGAGCCCTTCGGTGAGTGGGTAGACTGGCACTAACCGTCCGGTGTGGATCTGCCGGCGATCTACCTCCTCCCATTCGGGATGTTGGAATACCAGGCGTCCCAGGTATTGGTCAACTTTTCCGCTCACCATGATGGGGGTGCCGGGGGACAACCTTTCCACCAGCCAAGGCTGGTTAAACCAGGTGATCTCCACCACACCAGTGCGGTCGGAGATGATGCAGCTCACGATGCGCTTGCCGCTGCGGGTGTCGCGCATTTGGCAGCTTTGCACCACGCCCAGGATGGTGACTTCTTCCCCGTAACGTAGCTGGCTGATCGTTTTGAGGGTGCGATAGTCAATGTAACGGCGTGGGAAGTGAGTGAGCAAATCACCCACCGTGCGGATCCCCAGACGTGCCAGCTTCTCGGCCATGCCTTTCTTAATGCCCGGCAGGCGCTCCACGGATTCGTCCAGGCCGCCGGTGGGAGAGATAGCGCGGCGGGTAGTGCGCATGCGGATACGCCGCGGAGGCGGGGTAGGTTCTGTCTGCTGCATCACCGGAATGTCGGGAGCGGGCACAGACGCAGTAGGCGCGCCTCGCCGCGCGACAATTTTGTCCAGGATGGCGTTGAGAAAGGGTGCGCGTTCGCACATTTCTAGCTCGGGATAACGCCGCAGCAGCGTGGCGATCTCCTGGATGAGCTGTCGCTCTTCCTCGCTGGCAACTTGCACGATTGCCTGAGACGCCCACGTATCGGCGAGCCTCTCCAGACCGCCGATCACCAGACGATTGTCACAACCGCGCTGTTTCTCCTGGCTGAGAACCTTGTATAGAGTTTCAAAGGGGGACGACATCGGTCTATTGCCTCATCGCCGCTCGTAGCGGACCACCGCTCATCTTAACACGATGGCGGAGACGTGTCAATCTGCCATCTCCTTGGTCCTTGCTATGCAAAAGTACCGGCAAATTGTTAGTTTGGGTGCGCTGGAGTACAATTGTCAAGGCGTTTGTGCCGTTTATAGTGGATCACACTATTTGTCGGGTGATTAGCATTATGGATACAACCGGTATCATCGGGGTGCTGAGCATTGTTGCTCAGCTCATCTTTCTGGAAGGCATTCTTTCGATTGACAATGCGGCTGTGCTGGGTGCGATGGTCTCGGTACTACCTGACGACCAGCCTGTCCCTTATCCTGCCTGGCTGCGGTTCTTGAGCGTGCCTACCTCACGGTTGCTTGGCATGCAACAGACTGCCGCGCTCAAAGTAGGTTTGTTGGGCGCTTATGCGGGACGCGGATTGATGCTGGCATTGGCCAGCTGGGTGATCCACAATCCCTTCTTGAAGGTGCTCGGGGCTGCTTATCTGGTGCGGTTGGCCTTTGAACATCTCGGGGAGCGCGGAGAGGAAAGCGGAGAAGGCGGTCACGCGCCTATGCAGCGCGCCGCTGCTACCTTTTGGCTGGTCGTGCTCAACGTCGAGCTGGCCGATTTGGCATTTAGCTTGGACAACGTGGTGGCAGCGGTGGCGCTTTCCAACCAGCTGTGGGTGGTGATGTTGGGTGTAGCGCTAGGCATCCTCACGATGCGTTTTGCCGCCGGCGTCTTCACCTGGCTGATCAAGCGTGAGCCGATTCTGGCGACGGCGGCTTACCTGGTGGTCTTCAACATCGGTGTGGAATTGCTGCTGGATGAATTTCTGGGGATTCACTTCGAGTCGTGGCAGAAATTCACCATCTCGGCAGCGACACTGGTGCTGTGTGTGCTATATGCGCGCATGCCATTCCTGCGCAGATTGGCACCGCTGTGGCATTGGTTTGCCCGCGGCATGGGCATCCTGAATGCCCTGATCGTCTGGTTGCTACAACCGATTTTGCTGCCCCTGCGGTTACTCGCACGCCAAGTAGCTGGCGCTCTAAACTCAGAGCGTGTCCAGCATTTGTGCCACCGTTCCACGGCTTTTGAAAGCAGTTCAAGCAATCCTTCCTCATCCTGAAATGGTGGCGTCTTACCTCGCGAAATTGGCATCTGCCGCGCCGTGGTGGCGAAGGGTGGCCGTGTTCCTCCTGCTCAGCCATCGACAACCGGCACAGCGCTACTGGGAAGTGGACGCGCTCCGCGGCCTGGCCACCCTGTTGATGGTGAGCTATCACTTTGTCTTCGACTTGGTGTGGTTCGGTTATGCCCAGGTGGCGCTCACCTCTGGCTTCTGGCTGATCTGTGCACGTATGTCGGCCATTCTGTTTTTGCTGTTGGTGGGCGTCGCGCTGATGTTGCAATACAAGCAAGGAGTGGGACAAGGGCATTCTAAGTCGCGCTATGGACCCTATCTGGTGCGCGGCTTGAAAGTGCTGGGTTGGGGAATGGTGATCACTCTGGTCAGCTGGACGATTGTGGGACGACCGGTGATCCTGTTCGGCATTTTGCATCTCATCGGGGTCGCCACGATGCTGGCTTATCCTTTCCTGGGTCGTTCTTTCGTGAGCGCTGGGATGGGTATTGGGCTCATTGTGCTCGGAGTGTTGTTGAACGCTCAGCCGGCGGATCATCCTGGATGGTTCTGGTTGGGATGGCGGCCTGTCAGCTTCTATCAGCTCGATTATTTTCCATTGCTGCCCTGGTTCGGAGTGACGTTGCTAGGCATCGTCGCAGGGCGATGGGCTTATCCGGGCGGTGTGCGACGGTGGCCCATTCCGGCATGGGAACGTTATGGGGTGCTGCGATTGCTGACATGGCTGGGCCAGCGCTCGCTACTGATCTATCTGGCACACCAACCGGTGTTCTTCATCGCGCTGTTGTTGTTTGGTTTGCTCGGCACAGTGATCCCTCGCTCTGTGATGGGAAGCGTTTCTTCTCCACCGCGCTGATCTCCTCGAAAGCGAGCACTTTTGCAATGCTTAAGCCATTCCATCTCTCTCGAATTTGCCCTTGTGTTTTTTCGATTTTCCTGTAAGTTGTTGAAAAAAAGCTATTGACACCATCCTTTACGACTTTTATAATAAGAGCATTGGGCAATGTGGGCCCGGATGTGGGTTTATATCAGGTTCATCTTGCGAAGGGGTGAGTTAGACCAGTGTATCAGAAATACGAGCTGCTGTTCACGCCACATTTAATCTCTCAACTGCGCGACCTGCGCGGCGAGGAGTGGAAAAAGCTGATTGACTATTTGGTGATGTTGCCGGAAACGCACCCCGATGCGTTGGCATTTTCCATGATGATGATTCGTCTGAACAGCTGCCTGACCTGCGAAATGGACAGCTATCGGGCGCAACGCGGCTGTGCCCTGTGTGCACGTCAGACAATCCTCAGTTTCAAAGGGACGGACAAGCAATTATTACAGCGCTATGAACGGGCGCGCAGGGAGATCGCGCGTCTGCTGAAAGATAAAGCGCCCGTCGAGGATAAAGCGGCCTGACGGCGACCACTTCTTATTATGAATGAGGAGGGAATCCCACCTTGGCAACCAAAGTCACGTGGTACGGACACGCTTGTTTTCTCTTTGAGACGCGCGGGTTCCGCATTCTGACCGATCCTTTCCTCACCGGAAACGCGTTGAGCCCGGTGCATGCCGATGCCGTTGAGGCGGATTACATCTTGGTATCCCATGGCCACGGGGATCACCTGGGTGATACTATTGCGATCGCCAAACGCACCGGCGCGACGGTGGTCTCGAATTATGAGATTCAGAACTGGCTGGTAGCCAATGGGGTGGAGAATGTCCACGCGCAGCACATTGGCGGATCACATGCCTACCCATGGGGGAGGCTGAAACTCACCATTGCACACCATGGCTCCGTGTTGCCGGATGGCGCTTATGGAGGCAATCCAGTCGGTTTCCTCTTATATCTCGAGGAAAACCGCAAGATCTACCATGCGTGTGATACCGGCTTGTTCTATGACATGAAATTGATTGGAGAAGAGGGGATCGATCTCGCCTTATTGCCCATCGGGGACAACTATACGATGGGTCCGGAGGATGCTCTGCGCGCGGTCAAGCTGATCCAGCCGGCGCGTGTCATCCCCATCCACTACAACACCTTCGATCTGATCCAGCAGGATGCCCACGCATGGGCGCGGCGCGTGGAAAGCGAGACCACCTCTCATGTGATCGTGCTCCAACCTGGACAGATGATCGAGATCTGATCCGCATATGAGCCCAGCCGTGGAAATCCGACCCGTTGTTTCCTCTAGGGACCTCGAACAATTCATCCGTTTCCCGTTTCGGCTATACCGGAATGATCCGTATTGGGTGCCGCCCTTATTGGATGAGCGTCGCAAGTTCCTCAGCCCCCAACACAATCCCTTTTTCGAGCATGCCGAGGTAGCGCTCTGGCTGGCGCGCCGTAATGGGCAGGTTGTCGGCACCATCTCCAGCCATGTGGACCATTTGCACAATCAGGTGCACGAGGAAAAAACGGGCATGTTCGGTTTCTTTGAAACCGTGGAAGACTTTCAGGTGGCGGAAGCATTGCTCGCCACGGCGCGGGACTGGGTGCGTTCTAAAGGAATGGAAGCGTTGCGTGGGCCGCTCAGCTTTTCTCAGAACCACGTGGTAGGGATGCTCCTCGAAGGGGACCCCGGCC
>JASFBB010000241.1:0-2533 GCA_036172345.1 Anaerolineae bacterium | reverse complement strand
GAGATCAATCCCAAGTGGCCATCCTTTCCTATCAGATGTTCCGGAGGCTCGGGCATACCCTGTCCGGTATCCCGGACTGTGACACTGACCGCATCGAAGCTCCAACGGAAGTGGACGAAAACGTGTGCCGCATGCGCATGGATCAGGGCGTTGTCGAGCGCCTGACGGGTGATGTGATACAAATCGCGCTCCAGTCGAGCATCTGGAAGCCGGTCACTCCCGAAACCTTGTGCCGTCAAGCTCACTATACACGCGTTTTGGGATGGACGACGGGCGATGTGATCCAGATAAGCTTGTACCGCTGCAATGAGCCCCAGGTTGCTCAATACGGTGGGATGGAGACCCTGGGTGATCTCGCGCAGGCGTTGCACAATTGTGTTGATCTCCTGTTCTAGATTGCCGAGCCAAGCCTCTGCTTGCTGATCGCTGTCCGCTACGCGTCTACGACAATTGCGTAGGGTCAGACTCATCGCGGTCAAGCGACTCAGGATGTCATCGTGCAACTCCGCTGCCAAGCTGTGGCGTTCCTCTTCTTGTACTTCTATCGTTTGTCGATATGCCAGTTGTAGGCGCGTACGCGTTTCTTCCATCTCCTCGACAAGGTATACGTTCTTGATCGCTAATGCCACCTGACCGGCCAGCCACTCCAACCATTGCAGTGCCTCGTTTGTGTAGGGGGCACTGTAGCGCGGAATACCCAGACCGATCGCTCCGAGCAGCTCCTTATCCCAGAGAAGGGGACATATGAGCTGCACACCCTGGCTCATCCAGCTATACCGCAAGGCACTTTCCGGCAGTTTCTCCACCGGGCGAACTTGGAGAACATTGGTCAGGTCTACATCCAGGGGCACATCGTCTAGGGTGACAGGAGGTCGTATGCCGGTGAAGAAGACCAGTCTTAGCACATTATTCCCGCTGTCGAACCTCCACACCGCGACACTGGTGGGATTCAGCGTCGCGAAACACGTCTCGCCGGCCAATCGAAAGAGCGTCTGAGCGTCGCGCACAACCTCGTGTCTCAATGCTGCGTAATGTTCTGCAAACTGAGGATATGCTTGCTGTTCTGGGTGCAGAAGGGGGTCAAACGCACGGACCAGCCAGTAACAGGCAGCAGCAAAAACACTCAGTATGACAAGGGCAAGTGGCAGGAGCAATGCTGCGTTGAGAGAAGAGAGCAGAGAGGGAACGGCATACGCAAGCAGCAAGGCGAACAATATTACAAGCAGCGCGATCGCGCTGATGAACATAAACTGAGAGCGCAGGCGTGCGATGAAAAGAGATAGATGGCGTCTCATCGCTCCCTGCCCTTAATGTAGCGCGCCTTGGGCTTTCTTAGGGCGCTACATACAAGTACTGCAGGATAGGTTTTTGAACACGCCCCAATGCATTAATGATGCGAGCCAGAGGGTCGGACGGCTGTGCCATCCGAAGCAGCTGGCGGAAGAGATCAAAGGGCTCACGATATTCGATCACCTTTGGCTCACCGGTGATGCCTCCCATCTCCCCTGCCTTGCGGATTGCATCCGGCAAATTGCCCAGTTCATCTACCAATTGCAGCTCCTTAGCCTGGCGCCCGGTGTACATCCGGCCGTCGGCCAATGCCCTGACCTTCTCCACCGCCAGATGACGCCCCTCAGCGACCACTTTGACAAAACCTTCGTAAGCCTCATCGATGATCTTTTGCCAGGCCGCTTTCTCCTCTTCGGTCATAGGACGGAAAGCACTTCCGCTGTCCTTAAACTTCCCACTCTTGATCGTGGTAGCGGTGACGCCGTACTCGGCCAGCAGGTTGCTTAAATCCAGGAACTGGGCGATTACTCCGATGCTGCCGGTCAAAGTATCTGGGTTGGCAAAGATGACATCGGCGGGTGCTGCCACGTAGTAGCCGCCAGAAGCGGCCAGCTCACCCATCGAGACAACCACCGGTTTGCTCATCGCCGCCATCTGTTGGTGGATCTCATTTGAAGCGACCACACTGCCACCCGGACTGTCGATGCGCAACACCACTGCCTTTATCGCCTCGTTTTCTTCAGCCCATTTGAGCTGTTTGACAATATAACCCGAATAAGCCGCTGCACTCGCATCCAAGAAGGGATTGGCGGGCGGCTCACCGGATATAATGACACCCTCCAGGCGCACCAGGGCCACCGCTGGCTCGCTTATCTGCTGAGGAGTCGCCGAGACACTTTGGAGCGCCGAGCCGAACAGAGCCAGTGGAGCACATAAGCCACAGACCAACACCAACGTCACCACAACCCCGATCAACATCCATAGAATCTTTTTGCCCGCACTCATAAATTTCTCTCCTGTCTCACACCACTCTGACAAATCGGCGCCGACCCACCTGTAACACACGTGGCGGCCCGGGCTGTACGACCGTATCGATGGACTGGATCGTATGACCTTCCAGTTTGACGCCACCTTGCTCGATCAGGCGGCGTGCCTCACGCTTGCTGGGCGCAAGTCCCGCAGCACAGATCAAATCTACGATCGAAAGCGGGGTGAGCAGCGTGTACTCTGCCATTTCGGGTGG
>JASFBB010000240.1:0-7983 GCA_036172345.1 Anaerolineae bacterium | reverse complement strand
TGCTGCCGAGGCCGAACCCACCACCGGCGGTGACGTTAAACCCGCCCATCACATCCTTGAGCACATTGAAGTGGCCGGTGGCGTGCACCTGCTCAGCGAAGGAGATCGCGCGGAAGAGGCGAGCAATGTTGGGAAAGCCCTCCTGATCCGCGTTGTCCGCCCATATGAGGTAGCGCATATGGGCCATCGACTCGCCACCAAAGGCGCTGCGTAGATTCTCCGCTGTCATGCTATGCATCGTCTTTCGCTCCTTTCTGGATATCGAAATTTGTGGATGTCCTCGGTTTATTTCGCAGAACCGGACCAAGCGGTGAAAGCAGCGAAAGTATATCACAAGACTCCGATTTGGGGTAAAATGGTAGGTACCACTAAGACACGAAGTTCTTCCCGGATGTCCTCATCCGTAGAGCAAGCGCATCAAATTCTCATGCGTCAGAAGCGTGAGATCCGCATCGGGCCCCAGGAAGGGGCGCACGTCATCCAGGATGCGCTTCCACGCGACCGGTTGCAGGCGTTCGCGCACGGCCCGACGCCAGCTCTCCTGGGTCAACGGTTCTCCTTGACACCCCGTCTGGCGCAGGGCATTGTTGAGCAGCGTCAGATTAGGCGGGGGCCAGTCCGGATCGCTGAGATACCAGAGCAGGTCATAGAGATCGTGTCCTTTGAGGAAGGGGCGCCGCAGGATGGCATGCAGCTTGCCTGCCAGCAGCGAGGCGCGATCGTGATGTTGCAAGTGCAGCGGGATGTGGCGACGTACAACTGTAGTGGCCAGCACGGCACCGCGGGGGATTCGTGTCCACCTTGAGCTCGACCGCCAGGACCTCGCCCCGGTGCGACGACAGCCCCAGCTCGTGAAGCAAGCCCGGGAAGCGTACGAAAGCACTGTGGACAACTTTCCGGTCGTTCACCCTGAGCTCGACGGCATAGCTCTCACTCTCATGTGAACAAACTGGGGGCAGGATGATGATACTACACGCCCGAGAGACTAAAAGAGGCCATATCCGTCTGGCCAGGTTCCAGGTAGATCATCCTCGAGTCATCATCGTAGGCCAGCAACTCGGCATAGCGCCCCCAGCTCACCACAGTTTCCGCCTGACGCTTCGCCTCATCGGGCGGGAATTCCAGCTCCAGCGCAGTTCGGATGACGTCCAGCTCCAGGCGTTGATGCTCTGCAGCTTGCAACATCGTGATCAGCCATTTGAATAGCGGCAACCGCCGCAATCGGGTGGCAAAGATCTCCTTGCGCGCGAGGATGCTTGCCTCGGCGAAGGTCTCACCCAGTGGGGTCAAGCTGATATCACCCTGGGCAACGGTCACGAACCCCAATATCTCGCCCGCTTCGATGAGCCGCAGGAGATGGTCCGAATCGACCCCCAGCTCGTGAGACAGACGGTAAATATCGGTTTGGTTGAGGGGCGTCTCCTCAATTTTCTCCAGCAAGCCGGCCAAATCGGTGATGGAGATAGAGGGAAGAAGACGAGTGCGCCCCGGCTCGCCAGGGGCACTGCCCAGCTCCACATGCTCCGCTTCCGTCTGCCCGGTCAGGATGGCATACACCCGATCGACCAGCTCCGTAAACGCTGCATCCTTCGGAGAGCGCGGATGAGGCAAGGTGACCCCTATGTCGGAGATCACCCGACCAGGGTTGCGGTCCATAACCACGATGCGGTCAGCCATCAGAATAGCTTCTTCGATGTTATGGGTGACCATAAGGATAGCGCGTGCTGGTATTTTGTTATCTGTCCACAGCTCCAGCAGCTCCCGCCGCAATGCCTCGGCACTCAGCACATCCAGGGCGGAGAATGGCTCGTCGAGGCACAGCAGTTCCGGCTCAACGGCCATAGCACGCGCGAAACCGACTTTCTGACGCATGCCCCCCGAAAGCTCACGCGGATACGCATTTTCGAAACCGTCCAGACCGACGTGATCCAGCAGCTCCAGCGCTCGTGCAGTGCGCAACTCTCCGGGCACCATGCGTGCTTCCAGCGCAATCTCCACATTCTCGAGCACGGTGAGCCACGGAAAGAGCGCAAATGTCTGAAATACGATAGTCGCATGCGGATTGACACCCCGCTGCGGAACACCACGGTAGAGCACATATCCCTCAGTCGGTGATTGCAAGCCGGTGATGATGCGCAACAACGTGCTCTTGCCACAGCCGGAAGGACCCAGCAGGGCAGTGAACTGACCCTCATGGAGAGCCAGGTTGATGTCCTGTATCGCGACAAATGGTTTGCTGCCGGTGTAGAACACCTGGCTGACGTGGCGAATCTCCAAGAGTATGCCGTTGCGCTGCATTTTCCTCCTACTCCATGCGGTAACGTTGCTCCGCTATACGAAACAGCCGCCGCCACGCCAGACGGTTTATGAGCACGACGGTCACGATCATCGCCAGGGTGGCGGCGAGTAGCAGCGGGTAATCTCCCACCGCTGTGGCCCTGGCAATCAGGGCGCCGATCCCTATCACGTGGCGCGTCTCACCGGCAAATTCCACATGCTCTGCCACGATGCTGGCGTTCCATGCGCCGCCGCTCGCTGTTATGGCCCCGGTGATGAGGTAGGGGAATATAGCTGGCAGGATTAAGACACGCCAGCGGCGCCAGCGGTTTATCTGGAGCAAGGTGGCCGTGTACTTCAAATCCTGAGGGATTGCACTGGCACCGGCAATCACATTGAAGAGCAAGTACCACTGCGTGCCCATGAGCATCAGCACCACGGTGGCCAAGTTCAACCCGCCGGGCAGCCCCAACAGCACCGGCAATACGGCGGGGAAAAGAGCGGTTGCCGGCACAGAAGCCGCTATCTGGACGAGGGGTTGTAACCACCTTGCCACCCGTGGGTTGGTGCCAATGGCCACGCCCAACGGCAGAGTCCAGGCAAGCGCAATGGCCAGCGCGCCCACCACGCGCAGCAGCGTGACCCCGACCCCAAGTCCGATCTCGCTCCATTGTGCTAGGGGGATCTCTGCCAGCATCTGGCCTGCGCGCAACGCCCCATACACCAGTATGGCGATGAGCACCCCCCACAGGATACGACTCATAACCCCCTGGGTATGTGACGTCGCAACGACCCCACGTGCCTGAAACCGGCGCGCCAGATAACCGTCCACAGCTGCACTGACGGGGCGGAACATACGCTCATGCACCCAGGCGACCAGCCGGGCATTGCGTAACACATCGTAGAACCAGGAGCTCGGCAGCTGATCCTGGGATACCATCTGGAGATTGAAGCGATCCGACCAGGCCAGCAGAGGACGCCACACCAATTGGTCTAACGCAACGATCAGGAACAGCAGCATCAAAATGCCCCAACCCAGCGCCCACAAGTTGCCCTGGCTCGCCGCTTCCTGCAGGTAGGCACCCAGGCCAGGCAGGCGAAAGCTGCGTTGTCCGACGGTGAACATCTCCGCCGCCATCAGGAAAAACCAGCCACCAGCCCAGCTCATCATGCTGTTCCAAATCATGCTGATGGCTCCGAAGGGGAGCTCCAACCGGCTGAACCGCAGCCAGCCGTTGATGCCGAAACAGGTGCTCACTTCGCGTAATTCCTTCGGGATGGTAGTGAGAGACTGATACCAGGCGAAGGTCAGGTTCCACACTTGGCTGGTGAAGATGAGCACGAGGGAGCTCAGCTCGACCGCCAAGCGTTGCGGCAAGAGCGCAGACAAACTCAGCACCACCGCTGGCAAGAATGAGAGAATCGGGACACTCTGCAACACGTCAAGCAGCGGCAGCAACACCATTTCCGCCTGCCGGTTGTAAGCTGCTAGGCGCCCGTAAACCAGGGAGAAGATTAACGACAGGGTGTACGCCGCAAACATACGTACTAGCGACAACCCAGCGTAGAGTGGCAACCAGTGCAATGCGAGCTCGATCGTCGGGGCCGCCAACACCGCGGGAGAATCCACGGCCAGGCGTACGCCGAGGTACAGCAAGACAGCTATGCCGACTAAGACCAGGACGTCAGCCCAGCCCAGCGCACGATATAACGGCTGATTGACCCGAAACAGACGTACGTCGCGCATGAAGAACGCTTCCTATGGGGGCGGTGTATTATGTGGATAATGTCAAGCTTGGTTGCAATCTTCCCGGCGTCCTGCTGATAAAGTCAATTATATAGGGGGGTATGCAATTGTGCCAAGGCGACACGCACTGGTTTCCCCGACCTCATAGGCTGTGGTATCATGTAGATGCGAGGTGGTCGAGATGCAAACCGCCGTCGGTGAATCCGATCAGGGACAGTGAGCTCACTATATCGCTGCGATTGTAGCGCGCCTGCAGCCGCTCCAACCGGCCCAGATCATCCTCTTCGGCAGTCAAGCTACCGGTGAGGCAGATGCCAGCAGCGACATCGACCTGATTGTGGTGCTTGACAGCGAAGCGACGCCGACCACGTATCAAGAAAAGCAGGCGCTCTATCTGGAGGTGGCTCGCTTGCTGCAGGATATCCGGTGTGTCGTGCCGGTGGACTTGATCGTGCACACGCGGCCCATGCATGCCCGATTTATGGAGCTGGCGGGCGCCTTTGCGCATAAGGTGCAACAAAAAGGGATTGTGCTGTATGAAAGCCATCACGCGTGAATGGTTGACCAAAGCGGCCGAAGACCTGGCGGCGGCACAGGCGTTGCTCGCCCATCCCGATCTCACCAACATGGTCGCCTTTCATACCCAGCAGCCGTTGAGGAGGTGCTGAAGGCTGCTATTGAGGAACTCGGCCTTGGCCCGATCAAAACGCACAGTTTGACACGGTTGTATGCTTTGGTCCGGTCGCACTTACGCGGTGGTCACCGATCTGGACATGCTCGACCGCCTGGAAGCTGTATACATTGAGGCGCGCTATCCCGGCGAGATGGGCTTGCTGCCTGGCGGTAAACCTTCCATGGAAGAAGCGGCCAGCTTCTGGCTCGTGAGGTCTTTGAGCGCCTGCGCAGCGAATTGGAGAAAACATCCTCCCCGTGAGGTCTTACCCTTGTTGAGCTGCTTCAAGCGACGGCTACATCGCCTTTACGATCTGTTTTTGTTCCGCTGGGGTGAATTCGTAGGCAATCCAACTAAAGACTGAGAGATAGAGCTCCCTGCCCTATCTCTCAGCCCCTGCCTGCAATATTCTTATAAGGTGACTGGACGCCACCCTCTACGCGATGATCACCTTCTCCTCGGTGAGCAGGTGGATGCGCGAGGAGCAGTGCGCGATGGCGTCCTCCGCCGCGGCCTTGCCCTGCGGGGTGGCAAACGCCGCTTTGCGCGCCTCGTCGTCGTCAAACCAGAACTCGGAGACGGCATCGGCCGGCAGATTGGGATCATCCTGCAAGACGACGCTCATACGGTAGTGGCGGATGCCCGGCAGCTGCTGGCCCAACTTGGGGTGCTCTTCCAGCGCCCAGCGGCGGAATTCCTCCAAACTCATACCCTCTTTGCGCTTCAACAACGAGATCACTTTCAACATCGTCCTTGCCCTCTATACAAAATAATATGGGAAATGCCCCTCTCCCCCATGTGGTGCCGAAGAGGGGGCGCACATGCTCATGCACTGGCCTGCGCCCGCTGTTTCATCTTGGGCGACCGCTCCAGCGCGCGCAGGATCTTCTCCGGTGTGACCGGGTACTCGGTCAGCCGCACACCGATGGCGTTCGAGATGGCATTGATGATGGCGGGGATGGGCGCATTGGCTGTCATCTCGCCCACACCCTTGACGCCATACGGCCCGTTGACCGAGGGATACTCCAGCACCACGCTCTCGATGCGCGGCAGCTCGTGCGGGCCGGGTATCACGTACTCGCTAAAGCTACCCGGCGCATGCTCGGGTGAAGGGTAGTAGGGCGCCGTAGTCTCATACAGCGCATGCGACATGCCCATAAAGGCCCCGCCGATGATCTGCTCGTGCACCAGCGCCGGGTTCACCTGGCGCCCCACCTCATAGGCGCTCTTCAAGCTGAGCACCGTCACCTCGCCGGTCTCGGTGTCCACTTCCACCTCGGCCACCACACAGGCGTGTGCCTCTGTCGAATCCGGATCCATCTTGCCCGTCTCCGGATCCACCGGGCTCTTGGGCTTGATGTACATGCCACGGCCCGAGATGCTGCGGCCATACTTGAAGTGGGCAGCCAGCGCGACGCTGGTGATGTCGATCTTGCGCTCCGGCGAACCCTTGACGTAGATGTTGCCCTGGCCGTCGGTGTCCAGGTCGTCCGGGCTGGCCTCCAGCTCCTCAGCTGCCACCTCCAGCATCACCTTGCGCGCCTCCTTAGCGGCCATGATCACTGCATTGCCCACACGATGCGTGGCGCGGCTGGCGAAGGTGCCCATGCAATGGGGGCCGGTGTCGGTGTCGGCGGTGTCGATCAACACGTTCTCGAACGGCACCCCTAACGTCTCCGCGCCGATCTGGGCGATGACCGTCTTGAGCCCCTGCCCCAAATCGGTGCTGGAGAGCGAGATCACAAAAGTACCCGTCGTCGTCGCGTGGATGAGCGCCTGGCTGGGATCACCCCCCAGGTTCATCCCGGTCGGGTAGTTCACGGCTGCTATACCGGTTCCACGAAGCTTGGCCATCTTATGCCTTCTCCCTGTCCCACGAATGCATCTTCAACAGATGTTCCGGCAGCTGGTGGCCGGCGAGCTCAGCAGCTGCCTTCATCACCTCGATCAGTGTGGCGTCCTCCACCACCTTCTGGTGGGGGCGCATATCCCCGTTGCGATAGGCGTTGATGAAGCGGAGCTCCCACGGATCCATGCCGATCGTCTCGGCGATCTTGTCCATCTGACACTCAACCGCAAACGAGGCGGGGGTCACCCCGAATCCGCGCATCGCGCTGGCCGGCTGCCGGTTGGTGTAGACACAATAGGCGTCGATGTACACATTGGGTATGGTGTAGGGCCCGGCCACGTTCGCGGCATGCTTGGTGACCGCATAGGGTGTGTGGCGGTTGTAGGCGCCCGAATCGGCATAGCTGATCACCTTGCGCGCGATGATGCGCCCGTCCTTCATCACGCCGTCCTTGAAGTACATGCGCCAGGCGCTGCGCGTGGACGAGACGCGCATCTCCTCCTCACGCGTGTACTTGAACTTGACGGGGCGCCCAGTCTTCATCGCCGCCAGCGTGGCGATCGGCTCGACGATGACATCCACCTTGCCGCCGAAGCCGCCGCCCACCGTCCCGCCGACGAAGTGGAGCTTGCTGAAGGGCACCTGTAGGATGAGCGCCGTGTTGTCCATGGTGAAGAAGAGCGCCTGGGTGTTGGTGTAAACCGTGTAGCGGCCATCCGGCTCCGGCTTAGCGACACAGGCGGTCGTCTCGGTGGGTGCGTGCTCGATCGGGCTGGTGTTATACACCTCCTCGATGATGTAATCCGCCTGGGCAAACGCCTTCTCCACGTCGCCGAAGCGCACGCGTCGGCAATGATGGCCTTCATAGACGAAGTAATTGGCGCCCCACGGCTTGAGGATCGGTGCACCCGGCTTGAGTGCCTCTTCGACATCGAAGACAGCCGGCAGTTCCTCCAGGTCGAGGCGCACGCGCGATACCGCCTCCATCGCCGCTTCTTCCGTTTCTGCCACAATGGCAGCGATGGGCTCGCCCTTATAGAGCACCTTGTCCACCGCCAGCACCGGCTCTTCATCCGGCCCCACCCCGATCAGGCACAGGATGGTGTAGATGTTCTTGGGCACATCACGGTGGGTGAGCACACGCACAAAGCCGGGCACCTTCTCCGCCTCAGAGAAATCGATGTTGCGGATGATGCCATGGTGGATCGGGCTACGCACCATCTTGAGGTAGAGCATGCCGGGAAAGGAAATGTCGTCCACGTAAACCGTCTTGCCGGTCACATGCCCGATGCCATCGCGTCGAGGAACGGATTTGCCCACGACGTGAAACTCTTTCTTGACCTCACTTGCTACCGCACTCGTTACCTCACTCATCGCTTTGCACTCCTCACTCGCTATGCTATGCAGACTGCAATCGCCGCGCTGCGTCCTCGGCAG
>JASFBB010000239.1:0-8937 GCA_036172345.1 Anaerolineae bacterium | reverse complement strand
GTCAACGCTGTGGCGCCCGGCTTCATACCGACCGCGTTGACCGAGGTACTCCCTGAAGAGCAACGCGCCGCCGCCATTGCGGCTACCCCCTTGGGACGCCTGGGCACAGTGGAAGACGTAGCAAATGCAGTGGCTTTCTTGGCTTCAGACGAAGCTAGCTTTATTACCGGCCAGGTGCTTTCAGTCGACGGGGGACTGGTCATGCAGTGAGCTTCCTGGGACATAAATATTGTACGCACGGATAGATTCGGAAACCTTTTGAACAAGCTTCTCAAAGATTTGGGGCTACAAGGTCTTGCAAATTACACCGAGATGTAGTATCATAGATATTGTAATATTATGTCGTGTACTCGAGCGTCGCAAGCGTTCGCGCCTTTGCCACGCGTGCGAGGATTATAGGGCAATAGTTCATTAAAATATGAACACCAGATGTCCTGGAAAGGACTCGATGACCTCTGGTTTCCTTTGCCTAAGGTTTAGGAAGGGTGGAAAATAAAATAAGAGGTATAGGGTGTCCGTGGTAGATTCAGAGGTATAGCACGTGTGGAACAGACATTGGGGACAGTTACGATCCATCCTTCTGTGGTTGCCACCGTGGCACGCTTGACGGCATTGGCCATCCCAGGCGTAGTGCGTCTGGGCAGTCGCCAACGATATGGGATCGGACGTGTGTTGCCACGATCAGACTTGGGACGCGGGGTGGGGGTGGGTTCCTCCGATGGAGCGATCACGGTGGAATTGCATGTTGTGGCAGAAGCGCAGGTGAGCTTGGTCGAGCTGGGGCAGCGAGTGCAAAGTGAGGTTAGCCGGGCAATCCGCGATTTAATCGGTACAGATGTGCGAGCAGTCAACGTCTACATCCAGGACGTTGACGTCCCGCTGGCAAGGGGTGCTTGAACTTTATAGCCCCATACGCAATTTTATCTCCTATCTCAGAAAGGAGGGTACGGCGATGATAAAAGGACGACACCACGCGCGCATGGTTGCACTCCAAGCGTTGTATGAGCTGGATATGACCCGGCATGCCCCTGAATACACGTTAGGATGCCGCATTAAAGACCATCCCTTGCCACGTGCCGGGGTTGCGTTCGCCTTCTCCTTGGTCGAAGGAGTGCTGGATAACAAACAACGTATCGATCGGCTGATCAGTGAGCTGGCGCCAGAGTGGCCGGTAGAACAAATTGCCGTGATCGATCGCAATATCCTGCGAATTGCGATCTTCGAGATCCTGTACACACCGGATACCCCCCCGAAAGTGGCTATCAACGAGGCAGTGGAGCTGGCGAAAATGTTCGGCAGCGATAGCTCGCCTCGCTTTGTGAACGGTGTGTTGGGCACTCTTATCAACCGCCACAAGGAACTGATCGCTCCATCCGGTCTAACTATGGGAAAAAACTGGCAAAACTAGGTAATTGTTGAATGGATATCCTGGGCGTTGGCCCACTCGAACTGCTTGTTATTCTGGTGTTTATTTTAATATTTGTTGGGCCCGAGCGACTGCCACAAGCAGCGCGTCAGATAGGCAAGGTATATCGGCAGCTGCACGAGATGTCCCGCACGGTGGCTGCTCAATGGCAGGAAGAACTGAGCGCAGCAGCAGAGCTGGAGGGTGACAAGAAGGATTTGCGCAAAGCGCTGTCCGAACCCCTGCAGGCGGCCAAAGCAGACGCCGAGCGGATACTGACTGCTTCACTAACTGCTTCTTCCAGCGAACAACCGGGCAACACAAAACCTCCCGCTGGCGGTTCGGTAGTCTCGGTGCCGGCAGTGGTCACAGCACCGGATGGCCGCACCGCAGATGCGCTTCCGACTTCCGTTGCTCCCCCTGGGGTACCCCAGGAACAGAAGGCCCAAGAGGAGAAAGAGAACACGCCACTACCCGATGCTGTCACACCAGATGTTGAAGCGCCAGACGCGAGTGCCTCTACCTCCCCAGAAGATGTAGCCGATGCAGCGCCACCTGCAACTCCGCCGTTGGACGGTGATCCCGAGTATGGCGACCGGTGAAGAGTTGATCACCTCAGAGAACACAGAAATTGCGGAAGCCGAGGATGAACTCGGCCCGCGCATGACCCTGTTGGAACATCTCAGGGAGCTGCGCGATCGGTTGATCCGTATCGTCTTGTCCTTGGTGATCGCTACGGCAGTCGGGTTCATTTTCTCTGACTATCTCATTGACATTCTGGCCATCCCCATCGGTGGCCGTATGGCGCTTGAAGCGATCGACGTCACCGAAAATATGGGGGTGTTCATGCGTGTCTCCCTGTTGGCTGGGGTGACATTGGCAATGCCATTCGTGTTGTACCAAGTGCTTGCCTTCATCGTCCCTGGCCTGACCAAGAGCGAGCGTCGGATGCTGTGGTATGTGCTCCCCGGAGCTACAGTGCTTTTCATCGGAGGAGTACTGTTCTGCTACTTTCTGATGCTGCCCGTAGCAGTGCCGTTCTTGATCAACTTTCTGGGCATCCCTACCAAACCGCGCCCCAGCACTTATTTCGGCTTTGTCACCCGGATGATGCTCTGGATCGGCGGCTCTTTCGAGATGCCGCTGATCATCGCATTCCTATCGCGCATTGGGATTATTACACCTCAAGCGCTCAGCAAGTTCCGCCGCTATGCCATCGTGTTAATCGCCGTCATTGCTGCCGTGATCACGCCCACTGTGGATCCGGTGAACATGTCCTTGGTGATGGCACCGTTGCTGGTGCTGTACGAGATGGGTGTCTTCCTCTCCCGTATCATGTACCGCAAACGCCAGCCGCGGCCAATGACCACGTAAGGGCAGCCAAATGTTTTCTATATTCCTGTGTGCCGTTGCGTTCTACCGCACGGCACCATACGTACGGCGCATCCCCAGTTTTGCTAACGGATAACCTTACACTGTGAGCGCTTCGTCTCACTCACTGGAAGGGGACCAGGTATGACACGACGCACACGCGTCATCATTATGGGCGCAGCCGGGCGCGACTTTCACAATTTCAACTTGGTGTTCCGGGACAACGGAGACTATGAGGTGGTCGCTTTCACAGCTGCCCAAATCCCCAATATCGAACACCGTGTTTATCCTCCTGAGCTGGCCGGCCCCCTCTATCCGCGCGGTATTCCTATCTATCCCGAAGAACAGCTGGCACAACTGGTGACCGAACTGCACGCCGATCAGGTGATCTTCGCTTACTCAGATGTCTCCCACGAGTATGTGATGCACAAGGCATCTTTGGTGCTGGCACTGGGTGCCGATTTCCGTCTCCTAGGCCCTGGTGCCACAATGCTCCAAAGCGCCTGTCCGGTGGTGGCAGTAAGCGCTGTGCGTACCGGCAGCGGCAAAAGCCAGACCACCCGGCGCGTATGTGACATTTTGCGCCAACTTGGCTGGCGCATCGTGGTGGTACGTCATCCGATGCCTTACGGTGACCTGGCACGTCAGGCGGTGCAGCGCTTCGCCGATTTCGCCGACCTGGATCGCTATCAGTGTACCATCGAGGAACGCGAGGAATATGAGCCACACTTGGAACGCGGTACCGTTGTATACGCCGGGGTAGACTATGCTGCGATCCTGCGCCAGGCTGAGCGGGAAGCAGATATTATCGTCTGGGATGGTGGCAACAACGACTGGCCATTCTTCAAACCGAAGCTGAGTATCGTGGTCACCGATCCCCATCGCGCCGGTCATGAGCTGAGCTATTATCCTGGCGAGACCAACCTGCGCATGGCGGATGTGGTGATTATCAACAAGATCGACACGGCCGATCTCGCGCAGACAGCCAGAGTGCGCGCCAACATCGAGCTTCTGGCTCCCCAAGCGATTGTCATCGATGCCGCTTCACCCATCTACGTCGCCGACCCAACCTCTATACGAGGCAAGCGCGCATTAGTGGTCGAGGATGGCCCGACACTCACACACGGTGAGATGAGCTACGGCGCCGGAGTGGTGGCAGCCAGACGGTTCGGCGCTGCCGAGCTGGTCGACCCGCGTCCTTACGCCGTGGGTAGCATTGCCGAGACATTCCGCAAGTATCCCCATATGGGCCCCTTGTTGCCCGCTATGGGCTACGGGGAGCAGCAGATCAAGGACTTAGAGGCGACGATCAACGCCACGCCTTGTGACGTGGTGATCGCTGCCACGCCGGTTAACCTGTGTCGTGTGCTGCATTACGTGAGACACCCGATGCAGCGGGTGTATTACGAACTCCAGGAGATCGGACGCCCCACTTTGCTCGACGTGCTGAGTGAGCGCTTTGCACCACCTAGGGTCTAACGCACCAGATGCTGTGCCGCCATCTCCGCAGCGCGATAGACCTCACGCAAAGGGACATTGTGCTGCTCGGCCAGACGGCGACAATCCTCATACTCCGGCTTGACGCGTGTCCTTGTTTCATCCCAGCGGGTCACCTTCACACGCACAACGCCATAGGGTGTCTCCACCTCCTCCACAGAACGGGGCAGGCAATGGCGTGTGACATAATGCTGGCGCACGCCCAGTGTCGTGCTCTCGGCAAACAGAATGTGGGTCAGACGGTTCGCATCGTGCGGATGGCACAGCACGCTAATGGTGCTGGCCGGGCGTCCCTTTTTCATCTGTACAGGGGTCAGAAAGACATCGAGAGCACCTGCATCTAAAAGACGCTCCAGCAGATGCTCATAGAACTCCGGATTCATATCATCGATGTTGGTCTCAAGCATCACCAGCGTCTCAGTCGCAGCGTGTAACACATCCGGGGCACTGCCAATGAGCACGCGCAGCACATTGGGGATCGGCAGATCACGCGTGCCAGCGCCATAGCCAACCTGGTGCAGCGTCATCGTCGGGATCGGCCCGAAGGATGTTGCTAGCGTGGAGAGGAGTGCTGCTGCGGTGGGTGTGACCAGCTCAGCTTCCAGTGGGCTGCCTACAATCGGCACATCCGTGAGCAATCCCAGTGTGGCCGGCGCCGGCAGCGGTATCTTGCCGTGCGCGCCCTGTACCCAACCACGTCCCAGCGGCAACGGCGAAACAAATACCTGTTCAATGCCCAGAGCGTGCAAACCAACCAACGTCCCGACAACATCCACGATGGTGTCGACCCCACCCAGCTCATGTAGATGTACCTGCTCAAGCGACACGCCGTGAATGGCCGCCTCTACGCTCCCAATACGCTGCAAGATTTCCACCGCTTGCCCCTTCACCGAGGGTGCTAATGCACTCTCCATCACGATCCTTTCGATATCGGTCAAGTGACGCGAAGGGGCTTGATCCATCACCTGCACCTCTACTTTGGTGGCACTAAAGCCCAGCTTGACCTCACGCCGGTGAACGATCTCAAACTCATCCATCTGAAGCTTGGCTAGCTCGGCATGCAATCTGTCCATCGAGAGGCCGGCGTCCACCAGAGCGCCCAGGATCATATCGCCGCTGGCGCCGGCAATACAGTCAAAGTAGGCGATACGCATCATGCATACTCCCCGATCGAAATCCCGCTAAATCAAGGGTGACATAGGCATAGCCTAGATCGCGCAATGCCTGGATCACCACAGTGCGATGCTCCATAATGAGGGCAAAATCACCCGGTTCTACCTCGATGCGCGCTAGTGTACCGTGATGGCGCACCCGCAACTGCCTCACACCCAGCTGGCGCACGACTACCTCCGCCTGTTCTATGCGCCGCAACAGTTCAGCGGTGATAGGCGTTCCGTAGGGCACGCGCGAGGCTAGGCATGCAGCGGAAGGCTTATCCCAATTGGGCAGTCCCAATGTGCGTGCCAGATCACGAATTTCGGTCTTGGTGAGACCGGTTTCCTGCAAAGGGCTGCGCACCCCCCATTCACGGGCGGCGCGACTGCCCGGGCGATGATCGTGCAGGTCGTCCGCGTTGGCGCCATCCACGACGGTGGTAAAACCCTCGCGATGTGCGTAGTGCGTCAACGCCTCGAGCATAACCCGTTTGCAAAAGTAACAGCGCTCCGACGTGTTCTCGACATAGCGCGCATCGTCCAGCTCGTGCGTCTCGATGAGGATGTGACGCACCCCTATTTGCTCTGCAAGGGTGCATGCTTCTTCACGCTCGACTGCCGGCTGGCTGGGCGAGACGGCGGTCAGTGCCACAACGTGTTCGCGCCCTAAGACATCACATGCTACTTTGAGCAACAAGGTGCTGTCCGTTCCCCCCGAGCAGGCTACTGCGACACGCCTCATAGCGCGCAGCAGCTCCTTCAGCTGCCCCAGCTTGGCGAGCGCAGCTGGATGGATCTCTTCCATAACACTACCCCTGCCACAGAAATATTCTTGATGAGACAACGAAGAGATGTGTCATTCCTGCTACAGGAAGCGATTATGCCCCGAGAGGACAATCCTGACAATTCAGCACGCTCGATTTGACACATCGAGTATAACGCGCCTATAATTTGCTTTGCGCTATTAATCTTTTATAACATAAAATGTTAGCGCCATAAACATTCTGCGTCATCTTTCAGTCTAATAATGTATATTCACCAAGGTTTTTCACTTATGGATAATGCTGCTGTTTCCCGTGCAGAGCGCTTGCGCCGAATCAGTGCCACGTTTGTGTTACTGATGTGGATTGCAATGCGACGTTTCTGGCAATTATTGCAGACCTTTGGGCTGACCCCACCGCAGTTCATGGTGCTTTTTGCTTTGGCGAGGGCGCGCGCGCCACGCTCGATGAACGATCTTACAGACATCACCTTTCAAGATGCACCCACGATGACCGGCATCATTGATCGCCTCGAGAAGGCCGGCCTGGTAGAACGCACGCGCAGCACGACCGATCGTCGTGTGGTGTTGGTACAGGCGACGCAATCAGGCGTAGCACTGCTCAAACAAGTGAGTGAGAAGCTGTTGGACGACGATATGGCCGGCTGCTCCGTCCTCACTGACGAGGAATTGGCCGACACGGAAGCTCTATTTCAGGAAATCTTTCGCATCCACCTGAAACGCTTTCACATCGCTGTTGAAAACGTAGAGGATATCATCAATCAGTGGGACTTACCGCTGCACGACTTGATCCCATTGGACGAGGCTCCCCAGGTAACTTGCGGAGAGGACATCCCTTTTAACTGTCATCGGTATCTCAATCCCGATAACTTAGAAAGCTAAAGTGAGGAGAAGGAAGGCTATGAAGAGATGGGTTTTTGTCATGCTCATCCTAATGGCATTGGTTGCTTTGCTGACCACCAGCTGCACGCCTACGACACAGCGTGTCGCACGCGCAGCGGAGCCGGTGAAGGTCTCTGCGGTGTCCGTGCTCGTCGCTCCTGCTCGTACTGGCACGATCTCGCGTGTTTATAACTACTCGGGCGATCTGCGCCCCAAGCATAGCGTCAACATCCTGCCCATCGCAGCGGGACGCATCGAAGCACTCTTGGTCGAAGTGGGCGATCAGGTCAAGGCAGGTGACCCAATCGCGGTCGTCGAAAGCAAAACCTATGCAGCTCAGCTGAAACAAGCAGAGGCCAACCTGGAGCTGGCGCGGCTGAGCTTGGCCAAAATGGAGGAAGGCACACGACCGGAACAGATCGCTGCGGCAGAAGCAGCTGTGCGCTTCGCGCGTAGCGCGGTCAACGACCTGCTCAACATCAGCGAAGAAGAACGCACCGCTGCCGCAGCCACCCTAGCTCAGGCCGAAGCGGCTTTAAGGCTGGCGCAGGCAGAGTACGACAAAGTGGCATGGGCTGGTCAAGTGGGTATGTTGCCCCAATCCCTGAAGCTGGAACAAGCCACCATCGCCTACGAAGCAGCCCGCGCCGCCTATAACTTGCAGACCCACCCCAGCGACGTGCAACTGTCACCCTTGATGGTGCAATTGGCGCAAGCCGAGCTGGCACTGGCATTGGCGAAGAACCCTTACACCCAGACCGACTTCGAGCTGGCGCGTATCAAGATCAAGCAAGCAGAAGCAGCCGTAGAGCTGGCACGCATCCAGATGGATGAGACCACCATCCGCGCTCCGTTCGATGGCATCGTGGCAGAACTATACGTCACCGAGGGCAGCATAGTCGGTCCGAGCGCACCAGTCGCCCTGCTCGTCTCGCGTGAGCTGGAAGCGATCATCAACGTTGAAGAAAGCCGTATCCAAGAGATCAAACCCGGGCAGCACGCCGCCATCAAGGTAAAAGCCTATCCCGACGAGGACTTCCCTGCCGTGGTCACCAGCGTGGCGCCAGTGGCTGATTCTGCCACCCGCACATTTGTGGTCAAGGTCACCCCTGTGGATGAAGCAGGCAAACTGCGTGGCGGCATGTACGCCGACCTGGCGCTTCTCGTTGAAGAAAAGCAGGCCGCTTTGCTCGTGCCGCGCGCAGCGGTGACACTGCTCAATAACCGAGAATCGGTCTACGTAGTGCAGGATGACATCGCCCACCTGCGCCCAGTGACCACTGGGCTCACGGATGGCGAAAATGTCGAAATCCTGAACGGATTGCGACCTGGCGAGATGGTAGTCACCGCCGGTCAGGCGAGCTTGAAAGACGGTGCGCCGGTACGGATCGCTTCCGAAGTAGGGCAACTAGACTGAAGTAACGGCTAGAGGACAGGGGCAGCAGATCATGGGACTCACACGACTGGCCATCCGCAGACCACTAACGATGCTGATGATCATCCTGGCACTGGTGGTGCTGGGCTATCGTTCACTCACTCTGATGCAGGTCGATCGTTATCCTAAGGTAGACTTCCCCTACGTCAGCGTGGTGACCGTCTTTCCGGGTGCCGGCCCAGAGGACGTGGAGGATTTGATCATCAAACCGATTGAGGACGCCGTCGCAGGCATATCAGGGATCGATCAGATTATGTCCACCGCGCGCGAGGGAGTGGGTATTGTCATCATTGCGTTCGTCGAAGGCACCGACGGCAACCAAGCCGCCATCGACGTAGAACGCCAAATCGCCACCATACGTGGCAACTAGCCTTAATAACAGTGGGATCGTGAGCTTCTGTTGGCAAGTTGC
>JASFBB010000238.1:0-1914 GCA_036172345.1 Anaerolineae bacterium | reverse complement strand
AATAAAATCTGAGCGGCCAAGAGACTTTTTCAACACCCTCCTCCCTCAAGGTGTTTGGGGAACAGAGGCTATTCGGAAACCACCTTTTATAGTATACTCCATCTCAAACAATCTCTGGAAACAACCACAATATTGTGTAATTAATGAAGGAGGGGCATATGAATAGCATGGCCTGGTGGCGTTGGATGACGCTGTTCTTAGTGGTGGTAGGCAGTCTGGTTTGCAGCAACGGACATATGCCGACTCTGGCTCAGGCGGCGACCCCCTCTCCTACTTTTACTGTGACACCTTATCCTACTTACACACCCTATCCAACATATACGCCCTATCCTACCTATACACCCTATCCGACATACACGCCTTATCCCACCAATACACCCTATCCCACATACACACCTTACCCCACATACACGGTATACTGGACACCAACACCCAGCGCTACGCCCACCGCAACTCCTACCGCCACGCCAACACCGACCCCGGCGCTCCCGCTGGTCACCGCGCTGGTAGATCTGAACGTGCGCAGTGGACCGGGTGTCGAGTATCCACGCATTGGGGCATTGCTCAAGGGCGAGACAGCACAAGTGACTGGACGCAGCCCGGATGCATCATGGTGGCAGATCGTCTATCCAGCCGGTTCCATCGGAGGGCGAGGTTGGGTCTCCAGCAGGCCGCAGTATTCCAGTGCGGTGAATGTGGAGAATGTACCGATCGTTTTGCCACCGCCTCCGCCGCCTACTGCCACCCCCACACCCACCCTGCCCCCCACTCCCCGGCTGGAGCCGCCGGTCATCTTCAGCTTTTGGGCAGACCGCTACGTGATTAACCAGGGCGAGGAAGTGACGTTGTACTGGGATCTGGCAAATGCCGAAGCGGCCTATCTGCGTTATGACGGCAAGGAAAAGGGAGTGGTAGCACCTGGTAGCATCACAGTGTCACCGAAGAAAACCACCGTTTATACCCTGCGTGCCTATAACGCTGCTGGCGAAACGATTCGCCAGTTGATCATCACAGTTGTCACACCGGGGCCCTCCGAGACCGTCCTAGATCTGATTGCCGCTGCCCCTTCAGCGCTATGGACGAGCAACCTGGGTGGCACGGCGCTAACATGGGGTGTCTTGGACGAAGCAGCCGGATATGCCATCTGGCGCGATAACCCGGAGTTGGAGGATGGCAGCCGGCCCGCCCGCGTGCTCGAGACCAGACCACGAGCGGCACCCAACGGCGATATTGCTGGTCAGTTTTGGCTGCCCCAACCCATCCGTCCGGGAGACCGCTTCCGAGCACAAGTGGGATTCTTGGCTGGCGCCGTCGGCAACGTGCGTTTTGTGGTCGCTGCAGGCAACGCTTTGGCGAGCGCCACCATACTGGGCACTGTAGCGGACAGCGCCGGCGACGGCACACTGCGCACCATTGACATCGACCTGGGTGGGGTGGCGGACAGCAATTTCCTCTGGATCGGCGTGCTGGCAGAGGCACCCGGGGCAGGGAAAGGGGCAGTGTGGATCAACCCACGGATCGAGAGGTGACGCTCAATGGCGGAGCGATTTGCGACGAGGCGCTGGTTGAGGGCATAGCGCCGTATTGATGATTGAAACGACATTGGGATCAGATCGGGGTTACTGCGATGCGTTGCAGCATCGCAGTAACCTCCTCCTCGGATAGCGCGCACGGCACAAATGAAGTGACATTGGCCACCGCTGCTGCCATTCCATAGCGGAAACACTCTTCCGCTGGCCAACCATGCAGCAATGCGCTGATCAGAGCAGCTGTCATCGCGTCTCCCGAACCCATGGGGTTGACCACTTGAACTTGAGGGGGGCGCGCTATCCAACGCCTTTCTTCTGTTGCGAACAATGCCCCTTCCGCGCCTAAGGTGATAATTCTGCGATGAGCCCATTTCCTCACTGGACG
>JASFBB010000237.1:0-25086 GCA_036172345.1 Anaerolineae bacterium | reverse complement strand
ATTGGACGTGCTGGCCGAGCTGCTGGTTACAGCCGATCGCGGCATGATCTATCGATACGGCGTGCGCACAGCCATTGTTGGCAGACCCAATGTGGGCAAGAGTTCCCTGCTTAATGCATTACTGCGCGGCGATCGCGCCATCGTGACCCCCATCCCAGGCACCACGCGTGACACACTGGAGGAAACCGTCAACTTGCGAGGAGTACCTTTGATCCTGGTGGACACCGCCGGCATCCGTGCACACCCCCAAGATGAGGTAGAACGCCTCGGGGTCGAACGCAGCCGCGCCGCACTGCGTCAAGCGGACCTAGCTCTGCTGGTTGTAGACGGGAGCTCCCCACTAGAGGCAGCGGACTTCGAAATCGCTGCCCTCATTGGTGAGCAACCTGCCCTGGTGGTGGTTAATAAATGTGATCTACCCGCGCCAGCTGGACCCGATATGACAATGTCCATCTTGCCATCAGCGCCCCACGTGCGCATTTCGGCATTGACCGGTCAGGGAATAGATGAGCTGGAAGCCACCATCCTCGAGAAGGTATTGGGCGGTCAAGTACTCACCTCGGATATGCCTCTGGTTAGCAGCGCACGACACAAAGCGGCCATCTCGCGAGCACGCGAGCACGTACTTGCCGCCGTCGAGGGACACCGCAAGGGGTTGAGCGCAGACCTGGTCGCCATCGATGTGCGCGAGGCAGTGGACGCCTTGGGCGAAATCACGGGTGAAACCGCCACGGCGGACCTCCTGGAGGTGATTTTCAGCCAGTTCTGCATTGGAAAATAACTACAATCGCGCCAAGCTGCTGAGCGCCAGGCGCACCCGTTCTTCCACAGGTTGCTCACGTGCTTCCGGCGGCAATGCACGAAGCGCTGCGTGCGCTTCAGCAGCGGAATAACCCAACGCGATAAGTGCTGCAATTACCTCACTATCCGCATCGGTAATCGGTGGACCAACAACTCCGATCTCCTCCGCCGCAATCTTGTCTCTAAGGGCAAAGATGATCTGGCGTGCTTTCTTAGGTCCAATACCCGGCACACGTGCCAGCAGCGCAATTTCCTCACGCGTCACCGCCTGACGTAATATTTCAACCGGCACGTGTGATAGAATGGAGAGCGCCACCCGGGGGCCTATACCCGGGACACCCAGCAATGTACGGAACAGGTGCAACGACTCGCGATCAGCAAAACCATAGAGTGTGAGATCATCTTGTCGCACTTGGAGATAGGTATAAAGGGTCACGGTGCCGTCGTCAAGTGCATCCAATAGATTGCTTGGCACTTGGACGATGAAGCCAATGCCATTCACATCCAACAACAGGGCGCCTTCCCGTTTCTCTAGAATCTCCCCCCGAATGCGCCCAATCAAATGGATATCCTCCTACCCCAGATTAAGCATCCATATTAGACAGAGATTAACGCGCGCGAATGTGCCAACCCACAAAGGATAGGCCAACTACAAGAAGAACCAGACCATCGCAACATGATTCAGGGACTACCGCTGCTACATACCGACAACGCACGCCAACGCGAAAAATGTAGATCACAGATTGCTAAAGCCAACGCATCTGCTACATCATCTGGATCGGGGATCTGAGCTAGACCAAGCAGGTGCTGTACCATCAGCTGCATCTGTCCTTTGGAAGCAGCCCCATAACCAGTGACAGCCTCCTTCACCTCGGATGGCTTATACTCGTGGATGGGCACATCAGCATTGGCCAACGTCAAAAGCACCACACCGCGGGCATGCCCCACAGCCAGGGCACTCCGCACATTTTTGCTGAAGAAAATCTCCTCTACTGCCGCGCTTTCTGGCCGCCATTCGTGCAACAGAACCTGCAATTGACAATAGATCTCCTGTAACCGGCGTGCCAACTCCCAACGTGTGGGTGTGGTGATCACCCCATAGCTGAGCGCAACAACCCGGTCGTCTCGTTCTTCCACAACGCCATAGCCAGTTGTTGCGGTACCTGGATCTATACCCAGGACGCGCATTTCTCACCTTCCCACATATAAGTCCTCACCCGCAACCATCACGCTGTTGCGAGGATCTCTTCCGGAACATCCAGATTTGAGTAAATCTGCTGCACGTCCTCCAGCTCCTCCAGCTGTTCGATCAGGTGTAGTACCTGCAGGGTCTCCTTCTCATCAAGGGACACCAACGTCTTAGGCACCATAGAGAGCTCAGCCTCTTCAACCTTGACCCCCCGTTTTTGTAGAGCTTCAACCACAATGCGCATGTCAGCGGGTTCTGTGTAGACCTCGACAATCTCACTGCTGACATCTACGTCCTCTGCACCTGCATCGACAGCCATCATAAACAGGTCATCAGGATCACGCCCGCCACGTTCGATGGTGATAAGCCCCTTACTCTCAAACATCCAGGTAACCGCTCCGGCCTCTGCCAAGCTGCCGCCCCCTCGGTTGAGCACCCGGCGCACCTCTGCCAGAGTGCGGTTGCGGTTGTCTGTCAAGCACTTGATCAACAGCGCAACTCCATGAGGAGCATATCCTTCATACATCACCTCCTCAGGTGCACCGCCCTCCAGCTCACCTGTGCCGCGCTTAATCGCACGCTCGATGTTCTCTTTAGGCATGTTGGCCGCTTTGGCTTTCTCGATGGCCAGGCGCAGCGTCGGATTCGCGTTTGGGTCACCACCATTCCGTGCCGCCAATGTAATATCCCGGGCCAAACGGGTGAACATTTTGCCACGCTTTGCGTCCTCTGCGCTCTTCTTGCGCTTGATTGTACTCCACTTCGAGTGACCGCTCATAGGAACTCACTCCTTACCTGATATCATGATATGACTTGTACCACCCCAAGGTGTGGGACTTCCCTACTATTATAACACAAGCTTCATCCTTCCGCTATCTCGGAGCACAAAATCACAAGATTCAATACTCAATACCTTGAGACTTGACAGCCAAAACGTTTTGGCTTATAATAAAAATAAACTTGCAAACATTCTGGATGGTGGGTCAAGGGCTTTGACCGTCACGCTGAAAGACATCGCGCGCCAAGTTAATCGTTCTGTCACCACCGTTTCACGAGCACTGCATGATTATGCAGATGTGAGCCCAGAGACTCGTGCCCTGGTGAGACGCACGGCAGAGCAATTGGGCTATGTTCCTAATGTAGTCGCACGACGCCTTCAGAAACAACGCGCCGACGCGATAGGGTTGATTTTGCCGAGCTATGGGCCTCGTCTCTCGGACCCTCTTTTCGGGGACATCCTTTCAGCAGCTGCAGACGAGATCACACGTGTGGGGCTGGATCTACTGGTCAGCATTGCCCATCGTCCTGAGGATGAAGTGGAGCTTTACTACCAGCGCGTCGGTGAACGGCGGGTAGATAGTGTATGGGTGGTGCATACGCGATGTCATGACATGCGGATCGCTTACCTTTTGGAGCGACATGTGCCGTTCGTAGCCAGTGGCCGTGTACTGGAGGATTGGTTTTTCCCCTGTGTGGATATAGATTATGCACGCGGGATGCACAGCTTGGTCCTCCACCTCGTCCAGCTGGGTCATCGTCGGATTGCCTTTGCCGGCGAATCGCCCGATTTTACTTTCGTACACTATCAGCGTGAAGGATTTCGTCACGCTCTTCAAGAATATAGCTTGGAGGTCGACGAAGATTTGATTGTGGAAAATAATCCGACCCAGCGGGGTGGTTATGATGCCGCGCAAACCCTTCTCAGTCGAAGAGATCCTCCCACGGCTATCATTGCCGGCAATGACCTGATGGCTTTAGGGGTTATGAGCGCCATCCAAGATCAAGGCCTTGAGGTTGGCAGCGACGTGGCCGTTGCTGGCTTTGGGGACATTCCGTTGGCCGAGACATCTCACCCTACTCTGACAACCGTGCGATTACCAGCACACCAGATGGGCAAGTTGGTAGGACAAATGTTGGTGATGAGCGCGCGAGGACAGGAAATTCCTAACCCTTATGTGCTTTTGCAACCAGCACTCATCATCCGCCAGTCCACTGATCTGGGTTTGTGGTTATGAATTATGAGGAAATATCGGAATCTTTAAAATTTATCCATTTATCAAGGAGGAACCAGACAAATGGCAAGCGTTACATATGAAAATGTGACAAAGAGGTTCGGAGATGTAGTCGCGCTTGACAATTTGAGCCTCGAAGTCCAGGACAAGGAATTCCTGGTACTGGTGGGGCCCTCCGGTTGCGGCAAGAGCACCGCGCTGCGTTGCCTGGCAGGTCTGGAGGAGATCACCGAAGGGCGCATTCTGATTGGCGACCGCATCGTGAACGATGTCCCGCCCAAGGACCGCAACATCGCGATGGTGTTCCAGAGCTACGCGTTGTACCCCCATATGTCGGTCTATGATAACATGGCGTTTGGCCTGAAGCTGCGCCGGACACCCAAGGACGAGATCAATCGCCGCGTGCAGGAAGCAGCGAAGATCCTGGGCATCGAGAACTTGCTAGACCGCAAGCCCAAGCAACTGTCAGGTGGTCAGCGACAGCGCGTCGCCCTAGGACGTGCCATCGTGCGTGAGCCTTCTGTCTTCTTACTCGATGAGCCGTTGTCCAACTTGGATGCCAAACTGCGTGTCCAGACACGCGCCGAGCTGATCAAGCTGCATCAACGCCTGGGCACCACCTTTATCTACGTGACCCACGACCAGATGGAAGCGATGACCATGGCGGACCGCATCGCTGTGCTCAAGGACGGTGTGCTGCAGCAGATCGATACCCCGCAAAATCTCTATGACTACCCAGGCAACATCTTCGTGGCAGGGTTCATCGGCTCGCCGAGCATGAATTTCTTCAACGCCACCATCACCGGCGAAGGCGATCAGCTCTTCGTGGATGCTGGTTCGTTCCGCATTCCAATCACGCCCTCCATTAAGGCACGCTTCAAGGATGGAGCAGGCAAGCGCGTCATCCTTGGCATCCGACCGGAGGATATTTACTTCCCTGGCTTCGTGTCGCCCGGTGTGACCGCTGTGGATGTCGAGTCGCTGGTCGATGTCACCGAGTTGATGGGCAACGAAATCTTCCTATATATGGTGGTCGGAGACCAACCTTACATTGCCCGTGTGGATCCGCGTGTGCGCGCCCGCGTCGGCGACAAGGTCAAGATGGCCTTTAACGCCGACAAGATCCACCTCTTCGATGCAGATGTCGAAGGTCAGCCTGCCCTGCTAAAGGCAGGAACGGGGGCGTAATCACACACCGATCACAAAAATACTACAATTGCTCAGTTCAGAACAGGGGCATATTCTCATATGCCCCTGTTCTTGATACTCCAGCCCCTCGAAGGAGAACCACCGCAGCCATGCATGGATTAAGACTACCATCTGGGAAGAGTTTAACCGGTTTCACACAGAACGTCCTCGCGACGGCACACCGTTGTCCGACCATCGGCTGTTCTTTTTATCCTTAGTCGATCTCCGATCCAGTTGATGCGGTGCAAAGCCCAAATGCACTGGAGACGCAGCGCGCCAATTGCTCAGCGTGGAGTTCGGCATCGACTTCACACCAGTGGGCATGGGAACCATAATAACAATAACAGAGGCCAAGACATTCTTGGATCGATAAGGCACTAGGTAAGCGCGCCATCACAATCGCCCATGTCCAACGGCAGATGGACGATCAGCACGAGGCAATGTAATGATAAAAGTACTGCCTCGGCCAGGCGCACTTGCCACGGTGATGTGCCCCCCGTGCGCTTCCACGATGGAACGTGCTATCGCTAGCCCCAGTCCCGATTCGCCACCCGTTGACCGAGGCCCCCGATCCCCGCGATAGAAACGATCAAACACGTAAGGTAAATCCTCAGGCGCAATGCCGCTGCCGGTATCTTGTACGCGCAAGACCACATCATCCCCATCGCACGCAGCGGACATAGTAACGCGACCACCTGGGGGTGTGTAGCGAATGGCATTGGTGATCAGATTGCCCAGCACCTGAGCGATGCGATCCGGATCCACGTAGATGTCAGGCAACCTTTCCCCCAGCGACACCTCCAGCGAGATGCCCTGTTGTTCCGCCTGGTGACGGTAGATCTTAGCCGCTTGTTCCAACACGAGGCGTGGCGAAACCGCCTCACGGTTCAACGAGAGCTCCCCCGCATCGGCAAGCGAGAGAATGCGCAGGTCCTCTACCAGGCGCTCCAGATGGCGCGCTTCTTGGTACATCGCCTCGAAACGTTCAGAAGTCGGCTTCAACACACCATCGCGCAATGCCTCCAGATAGCCAACCATCACAGTGAGTGGTGTGCGCAATTCGTGTGCGATATCAGCCATCATCTGCCGTCGCACCTGACGCGCGCGCACGAGATCCGCGCTCATCTGGTTAAAGGCGACTGCTAGCTCGCCCAGTTCATCACGCGAACGGACGGGCACGCGCTGCTCCAATTCACCACGCCTCATCGCCTGCGTGGCAGCAGTGAGCTCGCGCAATGGCTGCGACAACCGTCGCGCCAGGAAAACACCTAAAACGAGAGCGATCACCATGGCTATCGACGCCGCCAGGAATGAGGCATAGTTGATGCGGCTCAGATAGCGAATCTCCCGTGGTACCATCTCGGGAGGGAGCCCCGTCGGTAACGCAGTGCCAACCACCTGACCATCAACTATGATCTGGATACCCCGACGTAAGATCTCAGTGTCCACACGTTCGCCAGCTTGGTAAGGACCGGCTGGCACCACTACGACGCCATCCCGGTCCGCCAGAGCAAACACAGGGGGCATTATCTCGCGCATCGGCCCGCGCCTGGCCATCTGGCGGTGTATCATCCCTTGCCCAGGCGGAACAAGAAACATCGGCATTGGGGTACGCAGGAAAACTTCGACGCCTTGCCACGAACCGGTGACCTCATAATAGCTCTGCACCTCAGCCACGAAGGTGTTCTCCACCCGTTCCGCCACCAGCCGGTCGAACTCGCGCAGGATCACCCAGCGGGCAAACAGGGTGCTCAACATCACCCCGGCAACACTCACCGCCATAAAAGCTAACACCAGCTTGAAGGTCAGCGAACGGAACATCACTCTCATTTCTATCCTTTTTCCAGGGGACGGAAGCGATAACCCACTCCGAAAACCGTTTCAATGTAACGCGGGTTGCTCGCGTCCGGCTCGATCTTAGCGCGTAAGTTGCGGATGTGCACATCAATGGAACGCTCCATAGTTTCCACAGAGACCCCCTGAACCGCTCCCAACAGGGCAGCACGCGAGAAGACGCGCCCCGGTGACGCCATCAGCGTTGCCAGTAGCTCAAACTCAGTGGGTGTCAAGTGCACGTTGCGTTCGCCCACTACAACAGTACGCGCACCGCGATCCAAAGTGATGTCCGCGACACGCAACACCTCCGAAGCTGGCCCCCCTTTCTCCGCACGTCGTAGCACGGCGCGGATGCGCGCTACCAGTTCGCGCATGCTAAAAGGCTTGGTCACATAGTCGTCAGCGCCTAGCTCCAGCCCCAGCACCTTGTCCGATTCCTCCAGCTTGGCAGTGAGAAGGATGATAGGGGTGTCCTGTTCCTTGGTAAACGTGCGCATAAACTCGTAGCCGCTCATTTCCGGCATCATAATGTCAAGCAGGATAAGGTCAGGTTTCTCCCGTCGTGCCACGTAGAGCGCATCCCGCCCGTTCTCAGCCACCACCACGCGAAAACCCTCCTCCTCGAGATAGTCGCGCAACAGCCGACGCACATTTGCCTGATCATCCACCACCAGAATGGTCTTGCCCATGTCCTCCCACCGTCAAATCGCTGCCGATTGTGAAGCTCTTGAATCCATCGTTTCCATGAACATGATAACCCGATTTATGGCCAAACTCCTAAAAGGCAAAAAGGGGATGTTCTGGATACTCCCCGAGCATCCAGAACATCCCATCTTCCACCCTATGCGCTAGCGATGGGTTGACAGGTGCAGATGGTTGCTTTTACTCGGTGGGCTGCTGCGGAGACGGCTGCCAGCCACCCATGGGGCCGCCCAACCAGCCACGCATCCCGCCCCGCCCACGCATAAAGCCACCGAACCTGCCATCTGGTCCCTTGGGTCCCTGTGGACCACCGTCCCAGTCACGCCATCCACCGAAGGGACCCATGCCCAGGCCACGGCCCAAACCCATGCCGGCCCCGCGCCAGAAGCACCCGAAATCATCCTGCCATACACCCGCACCAAATCCCCAAAAGCCCTTCTCTAAACCTTCGATCAGCCAGTCCGCTTTCTCGCGGCTGAGGCGACCATCCTCGACGGCCTGCTCGATTATCTGCTTCTGCACGTCCCGGCATGCCGCTTGTACGGCATCGCGCACCGCGGTCAGGGACACGCCAGCACGGTTGGCCAGCTCAGCCAGGGTACGGCCGCCCCACAGCTCCGCTGCCAGCTGATCCGTGCTGAGATTAAGCGCCTTTGCAGCTGCTTCGAAACCTGCTTGGCCACACATACGAAACCCAAAGCCTCCTGACCAACCGCGTCCCAGCCCCACGCCAGGCACCTGCGGCACACCGGTGGGCGTCGTTTCCTGGGCCAAAGCGCTCCCGGTCACCACGAGAGTGGCCAGCACTCCCACCATCAACATCCCTGCCAAAGCGAATTTAACCGTCCTCCACATCTTTCCTTTCTCCTTTCATCTCAATCTGCTGTCTGCGTTCCCAATCGATAATCGATCATTGTTATGCACCTCCAGCATACATCCATACCGGTTAAGAAACTGTTAAGGAGTGATGATGAAACTGTTTAGAATATGGGCAACAACTTCAAGCGGAGAACGCACCTTGCTCATCTGGGGTGACAGACCCCTCTCCTCGCTGTCGGTGCAAGCGCAGCTGGCCGCAACCTGCCTGGATATCCAGACCACGGCGCAGCCGCACTGTGCAGGAGATATGGTGAGACTGCAAGATGCGTTGAAAAGCTCGGACACGCGCACGCGGGGAAGGGCGCAGAGAGCTATCCGGTGTAATGTTAAGTGGAATCAAGTTCACATGGGCCAGCAGGCCACCTAGCAGCTCAGCCAATTGATGAGCATCCTCATCGCGGTCATTGACATCTGCGATCAGAGCGTACTCGAACGAGACACGCCGATGGGTCTGCGTGATGTAATAACGGCACGCTCCTAGTAGCTGGGCCAGCGGAAAACAACGGTTGATCGGCACCAGGCGATCGCGCAGCGAATCGTTGGCAGCATGCAATGAAACGGCCAGGTTCACCTGTTCCGGCTCATGGGCCATACGGCGAATGCCGGGCACCAACCCAACCGTGGAAAGGGTGATGGCCCGTGCCCCCAGGCCAAACCCTTCCGGATCATTCAGACGGCGGATGGCAGCCCAGGTCGCCTCATAATTGGCTAATGGCTCGCCCATACCCATTAACACCACGTTGGTGATGCGCTCCCCCCGGGCAGCAACCTGGCGGGCGAAGTAGAGCACCTGGGCAACAATTTCGCCCGCGCTCAAATTACGCTGGAAACCGCTTTGCCCCGTGGCACAGAAAGGACATCCGATGGCACAGCCTGCCTGCGTGCTCAAGCAAACAGTGTTTCGTCGTGCATAATGCATCAGCACGGCCTCCACCTGCGCACCATCAGGCAGGGCGAAGAGCACTTTGTGTGTTTGCTCATCATGCGAGTGCAAATTTGCAAGTGGAATCAGCGGATCCCAAATAGTTTCCTCATTCAGCCGAGCGCGCAGCGTTCTAGGAAGATCAGTCAGAGCCTCGGGCGTAGCAACGAGCTGACGATAGAGACCATGCCACACCTGTTTGACACGGTAAGCCGGCTCGCCCCACGCCTCTAAGAGGCCCCGCAACTGCCCTTTATCTAGATCAAGCACACTAACGCGTTGCATGGGAGAAGAGTTCTCAGCAGAAAGCCGTTTGGGCGGAATGCATTCACGGCCAAACAGCTCCCAGCTCTTGGATACTCTCAAACACCCAGTCAGGCTGGATCGGGCTATTGGCAAGCTGGGTAACGTCGGTGGCACCGCTGAGCACCAGAATACTGCGCATACCGGCACGTTGGCCACCCAGGATGTCGGTTTCTAGACGATCACCCAACGTAGCAGCACGCTCTGCAGGCACTTGCATCGCTTCAAGCGCAGCGTCGAAGATGGCACGTTCTGGCTTGCCGATAATCAACGGAGCAACCCCGGTTGCCGCCTGCAAGTAGGCGAGCGTGGCACCGTTGCCTGGCAACAGACCGCGCTCGCTCGGCAGGGTGACGTCAGGATTGCAGCCGATGAAGTGAGCGCCGGCACGGATGAGCAGTGTAGCCTCGGCCAACTTGGCATAGGTCAGCTGGGTGTCTAGACCCACTACCACACAGTCGGCCGCGTCCCCGTCACTGAGCCGTAAGCCTTGATCGAGCAGAGCTTGACGCAGGCCATCCATACCGATCACATAAACGCGTGCTCCCGGCATATGGGTAGCCAAATACTGTGCTGTGACAATCGCCGAGGTGAGAATCTCCTCGGGCACCACCTGCACTCCCATACGTGCTAGCTTGGCGACATACTGCTCCGGAGTGCGGGTGGGATTATTGGTTGCTAGGCGGAAGCGAATGGGACGGGTGCGCAGCAGCTCAAAGAATGCGTGCAAACCGGGCACAGGGGCATCACCACGCCAGAGCACGCCGTCCATATCGATCACCAACGCCTGGATATGGCGCAGCTCTTCAGCAGATCGGTAGGTAGTGCGTTGTCGATCGGTCATCGGATCACTATCTTGGGGGTGATCTAGGAAGTCCTGCAGGTAGGTACAAACAGCCACACACAGAGCAGCCGCAGAATGGATAGTGCCGCCAACGCAATCCCGACACCTATTTGGCCGGTCAGCACGGTGAAGGGAGCCGCATAGAAGGCAGCGAAGAACACAAAGGCAGCGGTCGTGAACATAATCAGGGCACTGCCGATGTGGGCTGAAACACTACAAACCATACGGCGTAGTGCCAAGATCATAGGTGGCAACTCACCCAATGAAAATACCAACACAAAGAGTAACAAGAGCCAACTGGCCAGACCAGAGGGTATCAGACGAGGTATGAGACCGCTCACAGCGAAATGCACGGCAACCCCTGTAAGCAATGCCGCAGCAACCATGCCCCCCAATGCGGCAAGCATCAGTCTCCTAAGCGGCATGCTTTTCGCGGTCGTCTTGCTCCTCCGTCGCCTTGCGTGCCAGATCACTCTCCACCTCAACGGCGGCGGTGGCAATTGCCCAACTGACCAACCCCCATGTGGCGCCGGAAATGAGCGCCCCCATGCCAAGCGACCAGGCGGTCACCGGTGTGGTGGGGTCACGGACAACCCCAACGATGGTGAGAATGATGCCGATAGCAGCAAACACAAGACCTACCTTGGCGGGACCGCTCATACGCTGCCAGAAATTCCGTTTATTCATCGCCCGAAGACACCCTCAACTCCGATCTCATTTGAGCATAATTGTAGCAGACTCACCATCCAAGGACAAGTCTCCAAAGCGTGCGATCCCAACGCTTGCATGGACTATCCGGCTGGGGTAGAATGTATATAAACGTGTCCCCGTCATTGGGGCTTACAGGAGACGCCTATGCGACCAAGACGATGGCGCATTGGGATTGAGATTATTTTTTTGGTCGTCTGCCTGGCGATCGGGCTAGTGCTGAGCGACCGGTTCGCGCCACGTCCGATCATTGGGACGGTCCGCTTCGAAGGGTTAATTGTGTCCCCGAGCGCCCGACAGATGTGGAACATCTTGGAGGCAGCACGTCGTGATCCGCGCGTGGCCGGCATCGTGATGGAGATCAGTTCCTTTGGCGGCGATGCCAGCAGTAGCGAGAACCTATATTACGCCATAGCCAAACTTCGCCAAGAGAAACCGCTTGTGGTGGTTATCGACGGTGAAGCGACCAGTGGTGGCTACTACGCGGCTATCGCTGCCAATAAGATCTATGCTTCCGCCGCCGCTGCTGTGGGCAACATAGGCGTTTGGATGTCACGCCCTGCAGATCCTATGATCGTGCCCGACGTCCTGAGCACGGGGCCGTACAAGCTGGGTGGTGGCAGCCGCTTCGATAACATTCGTCAGCTGGAGATGGTCAAGGACGCCTTCGTCGCCTCTGTGCTCCACGAACGTGCTCAATCACCATACAACCCGCTGCGCATTGATGAGCGTGTTCTGGGAGAGGGACATATCTATCTGGGCAATGAAGCACTGGCACTGGGTATGGTGGACGCGCTGGGCGGGATGAGTGATGCCATCTCCGACGTCGCCGCGTTGGCAGGGGTAGAACAATATGAAGTGCGTGATTTGACTGAATATTTAGGCTTGCCCTTCCAGCCAGTTGACCCGTTCCAGATGCTTGCCACGCTGCGCCACACGCTGCCCGGCGAGGTCTTGCTCCTGGACACCCGTTTCATCGCACTTATAGGCCCAGAGTATGAGGCGACGTTCTCAGGCATCGCTAATGGGGCAGCGTCCTTCGGAGAGAAACGCCCATGAACAGCGTATCCCGTTCATCACTGGTTATCGCCTTGGGCATCTTGCTGCTTGCCCTGCCATTTGTTGTGCGCAGCGCACTGACAGAATGGCGCACCAGCTCCTACCGACCTGTCGTGAGCGGACAGGTAGAGCTGGCAGCGACGCCAGAACCAACCCCCACAGCCGTCCAGGCGCCGCGAGAACCTTCCGCTCCAGTCACACACCTCCGCCGTGGAGCTGTGGTGGTGGACCTTGCCCACTTCAATATGGTGAGCCCGAGCCAGTTCCAGGCACTTTCCGCTCAGCTGGCAGCCCATGGTATCGCGCTGCGCTTCTGGACCAATCCTACCCCTATGGCGAATGTGGACAAAACAAACCTGGCCGGCCTCCCTGATCAATCGGATCAGCTGGCGACTCAACTGCGCGACGCTGGTGCGTTGGTGGTGGTCAGCCCCTTATTCCTTTGGAAAGATTCCGAAATTGCCGTGGTAGAGCGCTTCGTCGCTGATGGTGGACGACTGCTCTTGATCAGCGACCCCGACATACCTGAAGTGCCAGATCGTTTCTTGCGTGATCTCAACCGATTGGCAGAGCGCTTTGGCGTCGTCTTTCATGACGACTACCTTTACGACCTGAGTCATAACGATCGCAACTTCACCCATGTGTACCAGAGCCAATTTCAGGATCGTGCGGCCAAGCTACAAGGTAAGACCATTGTTTTTTACGGCGTGCGCAGTTTGAGTGGGCCAATCATCAGTCAGGTACGCACGGGCGAGACGGTGCAAAGCAGTCTACGCAGCGGACTCAGCGGTTTTACCACAGTAGCTATCGCCGGATTATCCGCTAACCGCAGCACAGGTCGAGTTCTGGCGATGGGCGACTTTGACGTGCTGACCGAACCCTATGTCAGCCGCTACAATAACCGCCTGATGCTTGAATTCGTAGCTGACTTCCTAGCAGCGGCGCAACGAGAACAAGAGCTCGCCGACTTCCCCGCCTACCTGGGTGCGCGGGTGGGGCTGACCTTTGGTGGCGATCTGCCACTTGACGCACCCTTCCTGGCACAGGTGAGCCAGCTGCAACAGCTGCTACAAACGAGTGGGCGCACGTTGGAGCTGCTGAGCCTCCACGACGTGGTGTTGACCGCGACGATGGCTTTCAGCGCTTCGAAAGCCTCGACCGAGACTTCTCAGTCTCCCTCGGCGGCAGATTCCCCACCCCTGAATGATCTGATCTATGTAGCTTCCTATGAAGCAGCGGAGCGCGAGACTACTCTACTCAGCGACGCAGGCATCCGTCTAACCGAGATTACCCCGACCCCTACCTTCAGTTCAACCGCACCGGTCACGCCGACCTATACGGGTACTATAGCGCCTAGTGTCACACCAAATTATGGTGTCCTTGGCACACCATCGCCCGGGTCGACTGTCGCTTCGGAGGGGGGAATACTTGGCCTCCTATCCTCCCCTGAAGCAACGCCAACACCTTCACCCTCTCTGGAAGAGCGATTGGTTCCGACATCAACCCTGACTCCAACACCGGTGGCGACACGTGCACTGGAGACAGCCTTTAGTCCACCGTTATTGCTTGATGACACCATTTTGATCTTGCGTCGCCAGCTACCAGGTAACAAACAGGTGACGGCCGTGCTAGGTGGCGATCTTGCCGCGCTGGAGGCAGCTCTGAATCGCCTAGTGGCGCAGAACTTCGCTGATTGTATCACTCGCCCTGATGCGATGATATGCCCCTTCGAGTTCGAAGAGAGCGTCGCCGCTCCCGAACAGCCCCCCTCCGCGTCTCCCACGCCCGAGGCTCCCACCGAAGAGCCCGCTGAGGCACCCGTTGCAACTGAAACGCCCTCTGTCCCGCTGGGTAGCCGGGGAGATATCCTGGTTGTGGATGACAATCGCACTGCTACCACGGAAGATGCCAGCGAAGCAGACCTTTATGCGCGCACTTTGGAAGAGATGGGTTACACACCTACGTTATGGTTTACAGAGAGCGATGGTGACCCCACTCTCCAGGATCTGGTGGGCTATCGCTGGGTGATCTGGAGTCGCGGAACTTATCGCGGCGAGCCGGCACAGACGAAAACACTAGCGGCACTGGCGCTTTATCTGGAACGTGGAGGACGGTTGACCATCAGTGGGCGTACACCCGTCTTAGGGGGTAGCAATCGCCCCGCCTCAGTGATCGCGGATGTTGTGCTGACCGACGAGATACCCCCTCTGGTGGTGGGGCTGTCCAGTTCAACCATCACACTGGCGTCCAATCTGCCGCCCGCTGTTCCGTTGGGTGCTCAGTGGGGAGACGATACCAAGGTAGCTATGCGCCGCGGTCCCAATAGCGCTGATGCAGATGCACCTGTGATGGTGGCATTGGAGAGCAACAACGCATCGGGAGAAGGGGTACGGCGTGTTATCATTCTAGGGATGGCGCTGAACTGGCTGAGCGATGGAGACGCCGCTCAGCTGGTGCGCAATATGGCCACCTGGATGCTGGAGAGATAATAGGACTACGGCGGACGTATTGGGCATATGACGCGCAACAACAGGAACCTGGCTGCCCCAAAATGAGTTAAGACTCAAGGAGGAGCACCCGTGGCCCAGCCTTTCATTCACATTCGTACCAATGTGGGTAAGGCCATTAACATAGACGGCAGCACTATTGTGCCCATAGCACGCTCGGTGTACATCCGACTGCCATTATTGCATGGGGGGGTTATCTGGAATCGTCCCATCGCCGTGCTGGTACGCCATAATGATGGGACAGAGTATACCCTGCCAGTACACGACGTGACGCGGCGATTGCAAGTGCTGACATTGACCATCGGTATGTTAGGCGCATTGCTCTTCTGGCTTGTACGGCGAAGCAGGCGATGAGTCTATCGAGTTCCATAAATCGAAGGCGCCCGAATTGCCCCCCGCTAGAGAAGAGAATTTAGGATAAAAGCACGATATTTTGAGGAGGCGTTACTATGGCCGCTAAAAAATCCGAGACAGATCGTCCACCGGTTGGACCCTTGGATGCGACCCCGATAGCAGAAGCCCTTCAGGGAACGCTGAGCCGCTTTTTGGATGTAGCGAATGTCAATCGCGTGTACGGTGAGCCGATCCGCGAGGATGAGGTCACCATCATCCCCACCGCTGAAGTGATCGCCGGACTGGGTTTTGGGATGGGCTTCGGCACCGGCAGTGGCCCGGCAGAAGAGGAGAAAGAGCGTTCGGACGAATCCTCTATAGCCAGCGGAGGCGGTGGGGGTGGAGGTGGAGGAGGAAAGACTTTCTCACGCCCTGTAGCCGTAGTAGTTATCTCGCACGACAATGTCTATGTTGAGCCGGTGGTGGACATCACCAAAGTCGCTTTGGCCACTATCACCGCCGCTGGATTTATGATGGCAACCTTGTTGGGCTTTCTCAGCCCACAGCGGATGCTGAAACAGCTTAAGGGGGAATAGGTACCGCTGAAGCGCTGTCTCAGCTGTGCGCTGTTTTGTTTCCTTTTTTCTCTCTATCTGGTCACTTATAGCCCACGTTTCCACTCGTCGGACGGCCTGGCCATGTTCTCTGTGGCTGAAAACGTGACGCGACGTGGTGGACTCCACATCGACCAGATTCGCTGGATGGGCCTGCAGCAAGGCACCTTTGGGCTGGATGACCACCTCTATTCACGCAAAGGTATTGGTATGTCGCTGCTGCTTGTCCCACTGGTCTGGTTGGGACGGAACATACCCGGCCTGGGGGGTGCGACAAGTGCCCTTTTGTTCAACAGCATGGTGACAGCCACTTCGGCCGCGCTCCTTTTTCTCACAGCGAGGCAGCTAGGATATGGCGAACACCAGGCCTTGACGGCCGGGCTGGTGTTTGGCTTGGCCACACTGGCTTGGCCATACGCTAAAACGTGCTTCAGTGAGCCACTCGCCGGCCTGTGTTTGCTGGCCGCCTTCTGGGCAGCATTGCACTTCTCCGCTCATGGCAGCTATGCCGCTGCAGCAATCTCTGGCATTGCTCTGACATTGGCAGTGGCTACTCGCTATGCCAATGTCGTGATGGTACTTCTCTTTGGCGCATTCCTGACATACCGGGCATGGCAGCAAATCGTGTCCTCCCGCCAGTGGAGCATCTCCACGTTGTGGTGTGTTATGGGCGCTTTCGTGCTGCCATTAGCAATAGGCGCAGCGCTGCTGATAATTTATAACACAGCACGCTATGGCAACCCCCTGGACACCGGCTACCTAGCAGAAGAACGTTTCGATGGCAACTGGTTGCAAGGTATCGCCGGTCTGCTTATAAGTCCAGGTCGTGGCCTATTTCTCTATGCGCCCGTACTGCTGCTTGCTCTCCCCGCTGCGCCTGCCTTCTGGCGCCGTCACCGTTCCACCGCTATGCTCGCCTACGCTATTGTCCTGGGGCATGTGCTGCTCTATGGCAAGTGGTTCATGTGGCATGGTGGCTACGCTTGGGGACCACGCTTTATGCTGCCTGCCGTGCCCTTCTTGGTGCTGGGACTCCTGCCAGCAATCATATGGGCACAACGTTCTGTGCGCTGGCGCGGGATCTTTGCCGCGCTGGTCATCCTTAGTGGAGTGATCCAGGTGTTGGGCCTCAGCGTGCATTTTGAACTTTTCCAGACACGGCTGCTGGACACCGGACTCCCTCTCTTTGCGCCGATCACCTTTTTCGATCCACGGTACTCACCACTGATCGGACAGCTGGAATTCTTGCGACCCGAACACCTCGACTTTGTTTGGGTGGCACAAAGTCAGGTGAACTGGGGATTGCTGATCCTGCTGCTGGGTGGTAGTGCCCTAATGGGATGGCTGCTCTTGCACGCTGCACGACCTTCTGTGGCACGTTCCATCACTCTATGGAGAATGGCGGGCAGCGCGACATTGTTGGTAGCGCTAAGTGGGGCAGTGTTGACCGCCGCGCATCAGCGCTGGCCAGATGATCTACGCCGCGCTGTGGAGCTGCTGAATATGCGTACCGACACAATGGATGTCATTGTCACGACGACACCCGAAGAGGCAACCGCCTTCGCCGATCTATATCGTGGTCGAGCAGGAGTGCTCGGCCTCAATCCAGGCACATTGAGGCACGATGCTCATGCGCTGAGCGCTTTGCAACGTGTCGCGGCACGCTATGAACACATATGGTTATTGCCCAATTGGCTCCCACCAGCACAAAGCGACATAGAACGTTGGCTGATGCAGCAAGGTTTTCGCGTCGAGGAATTCTTCTTCCCATATCGAGAGGGAGCAGCCGAAGGGAGACGTCTGGTGCATTACTTCTTCCCCCAGCAACCGTTGCAAGAACGCACAGTGGCGAGCTCGCTGGGCGATACAATTGCACTGCAATTCGTCGCCACATGGAACGCTGCGCAATGGGGCAGTGTGCTGCCGGTTGAGCTAACTTGGGAGGCACTGCAACAGCCCAAGGCGGACTATCGCGTCTTCGTACAACTGCTGGACGCAACGGGAGAACGCGTCACCGGCACCGACGGTGCACCCGCACTATCTCAGAGACCCACATCTCACTGGCGCGTAGGCCAGCGCATTATAGACCGCCACGCTTTATTGCTTTCCCCTACAAGATCGCCTGGCAATTACCGGTTGATTGTGGGGATGTATCTGCCGGAGAATGGGGCAAGGCTGCACACCCAGGATGGCGCCGACTTCATCGAAGTAACCACGGTCTATGTCACAACTCCTCTTTCACGTTGACCTATCTCTTGCCAACGCAATCCCTTGGCAACAAAAGCCCAAGCGCCAAATCCGACCTCCGGCAATGCCTGGGAGAGATGCATTAACAGCGAAAAAGCTGCTGCTTGTTCCGCGAAATCGTGCGCAGGTGTTATGGCAGCCGCAGCAAAGCTCAACTGCAGGGACAGCACAGCCATATACTGCATAATTCCGATACCACCTGGAGCACTCGGCACCGTCAGGCCCAAAGCCACCAATGCAGTGAGCAAGAGGGGAGTAAATAATGGCACAGGCGCGCCAAAGTCGAAAGCGAGCATAACCGGGTAGAAAGACCAGCTGATGACCAGCCAGATCAGGAGCGATTGCACCCCCACAACGAGTAATTGACGCATATCGCGCAGCATATGCAACCCGTCGCCGAATGCTCGCAGGAGGGGCAGCATGTGCTTCGATCAATCTTCTGGCAATACTCGCTGCACCAGCCACATAACCCCAGCCTGGCAATAATAAAACAACAGCAGAATGCCTAGCATGATCAGGTAGAACGCGCCCCCTGCCGCGCCGATGGCATGCACTTCCTGGCTGCGCACTCCTAACATCATCACCATCACCAGGATGAAAAGAATGGATAATCCATCCAAGATGCGTTCCATCACCAATGTGGCAAAGATGGCGGTTTTGGAGTGGCCAGTGCGACGACCCAAGACATAAGTGCGCAAAAATTCCCCAGCGCGTGCAGGCAGCACCATGTTGGCTCCTATACCAATGCAGCTGGCACGGAACACGGACACAAAAGGGAGATTCCCCACTGCACGCAACAGCCATTGCCAGCGCCAGGCGCGCAGAAATAAGCTCAGCACCACAGTGCCAAAAGCAGGCAATAACGTCCAATAATGCGCCTGCGCCAATGCTGCCCCATTTGCGTCCATTCGATCTGGGCAAACACTATGTCTAGGAAGGCAATAGTGATGCCTATGTTGAACGCTATTCCCTGCCAGCGTGTCTCTAAACGGGTACACGTTCCCTTTTTGTCCACATCACAGGCGATGTTGGCCAATGCCAAGGTACCCAGCAACATAAAAGCACCTGCAACAGCCAGGTGAAAAGGTTCGCCTAAATCCCAAGCGCGATAAGCAAAGAAGAGATCGACCACCAAGAGCAAGGACGGATGCATTGCCCGACGGACACGCGAGATGTAGGTGTTGGTTGCTAACTGCGATTTGTCTATCTCATCCATAGACCTTTTTATACATCTCTATGTGCCCGTGCGATCACAGCTGCATTCCACGTGTGTACACCCAGCTTTCCATCCAGCTGCATAAAAGGACAGAAATGTTCCACCACAAAACCTGCTTGTTCCAGGAAAAACTCCAGCTCGGGACGGAAGAAGTAACGCAATACGTGTTCCTCATCGGCCTCTTCAACCACTTCTTGTTCGCATAGTCGCATGATGTGAAACTGCACCTGTACCAGATTGTGCTCCGAATCCAGTGTAGGTCGAGTGATACGTATCAAACGCTCCGTACCTTCCTGGACGACTTTCACCCGTTCGCACGGTTGTTGGGTGAGCACAGCGGGACCATACCAGAAATCGCATATGAAAATGCCGCCCGGTACTACGTGACGGCGCGCCGAGCGCAAGGCGGCCAAGAGCGCCTCATTGCTGACTTGATAACTGAGCACAGCAAACATAGCAATGGCCACGTCAAACGTGCGTGGGAGTTCTAAAGTGCACATATCCGCCACCTCAAAGTGGACGCCGGTTACCAGTTGTGCCGCTTGCGCCTTCTCGCGCGCAATGGCGATCATTTTCGCCGAGCGATCAATACCCCATACCTGATAACCACGCCATGCCAGAGGAAGTGCATGGCCACCTGTGCCACATCCCAGATCGAGCACACTTTGTACCGCTCCACCAGCATAGCGACGGAACACTTCCTCCAGGAAGTCACATTCCGCCTCGTAATCCTTGTCGCGGTACATGATGTCGTAAGCGTGAGCGTATGTAACGCTGAAGTTGCTGGATTCCGTAGGTGACTCCGCAGAACAAGCCGAATACTAAGCACCCATCAGACTCGCACGCACAGCATCACATACCTGGTCGATTTGATCTCCGGTGAGGGTCAGACTGCTAGGCAAATACAGACCCCGACGCGCCAGCCGCTCGGCAACTGGATAACGTTCTCCGCGGAACAGACCCATTTTGTGAAAGACAGGTTGTTCGTGCATTCCCAGGAAGAAGGGGCGTGTCTCAACGCCTCGTGCCTGCAGTCGCTGTGCCAGTTCAGCTGCATCGATGTTGATGCACTCATTTAGCACAATACCATATACCCAGTAAACGCTGCGTGCCCAAGGCTCCTCCACAGGGAGCTCAAGTCCATCCAATCCACTTAGCCGCTCCGTATAGGCTGCGGCGATAGCGCGCTTGCGCGCCACAATGCTCTCGAAACGTCGCAACTGGGACACCCCCAACGCTGCTTGCATATTCGTCAGGCGAAAGTTGTACCCCAGCTCCTCGTGCAGAAAGCGCCGCGTGCGTTGAAAACACAAATTACGCAAGGCACGTGCACGCTCGGCCAGATCGTCACGCTGAGTCAGCACCATGCCACCCTCACCGGTGGTGATCAGCTTGTTAGCGTAGAAGCTGAAAGTACTGATATCACCCAATCCACCGCACTTGCGTCCGCGATACTCCGCACCGTGGGCCTCTGCGGCATCCTCGATGATCATTAGGTTGTGCTGCGCCGCCAGCTCTAGCAGCGGGTGCATATCCGCCGGGTGTCCATAGATATGCACTACCATAATGGCGCGCGTGCGGGGGGTGATCTTATCGGCAACCTGGCACACATCCATCTGCCAAGTGCGCGCATCGCTATCCACCAACACGGGCATCCCGCCGGCACGCAAGATCGCCTGAGCGCACGAGATGATCGTGAAAGTGGGCATAATTACCTCGTCGCCGGGTCGTAAATCGAGCAACATCGCCGCAATTTCCAATGCCGTTGTGCCACTGCTGACTGCAATGCCATAGCGCATGCCACAATAGGCAGCCCAGCCGTTCTCAAACTCTTCCAGATAACGACCCACCGAAGAGATCCAACCGCTGCGCACACAATCCAACACCAATGCGGCATCCTCTTCGGTCAAGAGAGGTTCACATACGGGGATCATCTAAAAGGTTTCTTTCTCCGCTAGAGCAGTATAGGGACCTTGCTTGATCTCGAGAAAAACGGTATCCTCCAGACAGCGGAAGCCGTGACCACCCGCGACCAACAAAATGATGTCGCCCTCTTCGAGAATCCAAATGCCCAGCGGTGTCTTGTCCAGGCCAAACAGCTCTGCCTCCACACGCCCCTTGCGCACAATCAATGCTTCCGATGTGCCCACCAAATGACGTTGAATAGGCAGGTGCATATGCCGGCGCACAATCCCGCCACGTGGATAAACGACGAAGCCAGCCTGTTGGTAATAGCTATCAGGGGTGACAAAGGTGGTCTTGTCCGGCAAGTAATCACGACGGATAATGGTAGCAATGTGTTGATCGTGCCACATGATGTGCTCGACGGACTTTGTGCGATGTTGCTCTGTTTCCATGATTTGTTGACCTTCCCCTATGGTGTGGGCATATAGTGGGCAAATACCGGCGACGCCATAGTAGCACAACCGTATTGTGTTCGCAATCCATTTTATTCCGTCTTATGATTGGGGATCAGGCGGATTAAGATCCAGATTCGTCAGAGTGAGAGCCCTTTACCTCTCCAAGCAAACCATTATTCGTCTCAGCGATGAGTTGCGTCGGGGTAATAGTATTGTGTAGATCCTCATCGCTCCACGCATTCACGCGCAGATAATTATCAGTCAGCCCACTCCACAGCCGGGCGCCTTCCATCGCCCGCGCTGTTTCCCAGAGCACCTCCATCGTACGGCCGATGAACTGGCGGCGGAAGGAGCGTTCTAGCCTCACACCCAACAGATGCATCTGCCGAGCACGTTCCGTCACTACGGCCGGTGGCACCTGATCGGGCATAGTCGCAGCGCGCGTTCCCGGGCGGGGGGAGTAACGGAAGATGTGCAATCGTGCAAATTGCATTGCTTCCACAAAGGCCAAGCTCCTGGCAAATTCTGCTTCGCTCTCACCTGGGAAGCCCACCATGATGTCTGTGGTCACCGCCAAGTCAGGGATAGCAGCGCGCGCTGCAGCTACTAACGCAGCGAAGGACTGCGTAGTGGTACGACGTGCCATGCGACGCAGCGTGGCATCACATCCACTTTGTAATGGCAGATGTAGATGGCGCGCTAGCCGACGATCTTCCCACAAGGTGAAGAACTCAGGTGTGATATCCCACGGCTCCAAGGAGGAAAGCCGCAGACGCACCAGCGCGGTTTCATCCAACAGGCGGCGTATCAAGTGGAAAAGCCCCCGTCGGTCACCCCAATCGTGGCCATAAGCGCCCAGATGCACGCCACTGAGCACCACCTCGCGATAACCGGCCTGCAGCAGTTGACGTACCTCCTGCACAACTTCCTCCGGCGGTCGGCTGCGCCCCTTGCCGCGTGCCAAGCGCACCACGCAAAAGGTACAAACATTATCGCAGCCATCCTGGACCTTGACAAAAGCGCGTGTGCGCAATCCACCCGCACAAATGTTCACTCGTGCTGGTGGTACCTCGGGCAAGCCCAGCTTCTGCACAATAATTTCCATAAGATGTTCCTTTTGCTGATTGCCCATCACCAGCGGTACTCCCATTGCCTGTAGACGTGCCGCTTCCAGCTCGGCATAGCAACCAGTGACCACCAACAAGGCGTGGGGATACTTCTGCTGTAGGCGGCGGATCAGCTGGCGAGACTTGCGCTCGGCCAGGTGGGTGACCGCACACGTGTTGACGACACAAACATCACATGCCCCTTCCGCATCTGTCACCTGATGGCCCACGGAACGCAGCTGGCGAGCCAGATGCTCCATTTCGCTCGTATTAAGTCGACAACCCAGCGTCTCCAGTCGCACCTGCATTTACTTCACGTCCATACGTCCAAAGGCCCAATCCGGACCGGGATCTGCATTAGGGATGATCAACCGCTGATTGCTGCTGTCCGCGTTCATAATGTAGATCCCCCAGCTGCCACTGCGCGCACTGCGGAAGACGATCCGCCCGTCGGGTGTCCAGGCAGGCAATGTGTCCGGCCCAGGCGCATCGGTGAGGCGACGCACGTGGCTGCCATCTGGATTCATCACGTAGATGTCCACATTCTGACCCGAATCACGATGGAAAGCGATCTTACGTCCGTCAGGCGACCAGCGTGGGAAAGCGTCACTGCCTTCCGCGGTGATCTGTACCCGGCTTGAATCATCTCGGTTGGAGACCCAAATGCCCTGCCGATTCTCACGCCCAGAACGATACACTATATAGTTGCCATCAGGTGACCAGTCCGCCTGCTCGCCCGGGATCTCCACCTGATACTGTTGGTTATCAGCGGTCCCGAGAAAGTAGATGCGCCAGTCAGGGCCACCACGCCGCGCATCATAAGCGACCATATCCCCGCGCGGCGACCAAGCTGCCCACCGCGCCGTAGCCTCGCGTACGTGTTGCCGCAAGACAATTGTTGTCGGATCGGACGACCAGGTGCGCATATCCATGCTGATGATACCATTGCTGATCCCCTCAAAGTGATACGTGACCCCATCGCGCTCCTGGCGATCAACCCCTTCCTGACCATAGAAGATCAGATAGCGACCATCGGGCGACCAGGACGGTCCGGCGGCACGCTGCAACAGGAACTTTTCTCCGCCACCGTCAGTACGCGCCAGGAACAAATCGTATTTGCCGCCGTCCCAGCGGCTGAAAGCAATCGTATAAACCGGTACGATGATCGGGGTCAATGTCTCGGTGGGTGTCACAGTCGCAGCAGCTATGGGCGACGGCGTGGATGTAGGCAACAATGTAGTTGTGGGCGTCAGAATGGGTGCAGGCGCTTCGATGACAAATTCACCCTGCTGCAGCAACGCATCGTTCACATACAGCTCCAGCCGCCAACGGCCACTGCTCAAGGGGCTACCACCAGCCGTCAAAGTCAGGTGAAAAGCACCCGCGCTCCCCTTGTTCCACACGTCCGTTGTTTTCGCCATCTGTCGCCCATTCAGGTACCAACGACGCTCCCACGGCAAACCATCCACCATGTTCTGGTAGGTGAATATAGCGTGGACCTCGGTAATCTCACCAACAAATGTATCACCCTCCACAGTATGGCCATCCCGAGTAACAGCAGAGAAAACAATGGTCCCCAAGCTAGGAGCCACCGTAGGTGTTGCTGCTGCGACGACCACATCATCGCCTGTTGCCATCGCTTGTACAGTGGAGACAGGGCGTACGTCCAGCGCAGACGATGGTGGAGATGTTGCAGTGGCTAATGGTGCGGAGGGTGGCGTCAAGGACAATGACATTGCCATGGTAATAGACGCCTGGATTGAGGCAGGCGATGACATAGGCACAGTCATCGCAGCGCTTGTCGCCGATGGTGTCCACTGGGAACTCGCATCAATCCCCATCAGCAATGAGGTTGATGAAGGCATCACCTCGACTGTCATCCTGGGTGGTGCAGAGAGCTGTGTAGTCATAGCAGTGAATTCAGAGATCTCCGCGCCAGATGTGGTAGAGGATCGCGGCGCTGCGGCTGTCAGCGCGACAGTTGTCAGACGTGCCTGCATCGTCTGCAGCGTTTCGGTACGGAGAAAAAGCAAAAGAGCGGCTACGCTGGCTAAGCATACCAGCACGAACAGGCCGACGAGACCCGACCAAACCAGCCATGGTGTTCCCCTTCGGCGCGGTGGCGATGGTGGCGTAGGTTGAAATGGCTGCGGTGCCCGCGCCACAACGGTGGAAGGATCCGGCAGATTGGATATCAGCGTTGCATCCTCACCCTGAGGGAGACGTGCCATAGCGCACCTCCTGTTAGCTCGTTCACTAG
>JASFBB010000236.1:0-7862 GCA_036172345.1 Anaerolineae bacterium | reverse complement strand
ACTTGTGAGTCGTTTGTTATTCCATTAATAGAAACGGCCGCATCACCTGCCATTTCGCTTGCCACGTGCCCGGGATCTGCTCATCTGTCGGCAGTGATAACGTTGAGGCAAAACGGGCTCGTTCACCAGCAGCCAAATTGTAGAGTGCGAAAGGGATCAGTAGGTAGTCCGGCTGAAGGTGATGCCGCGTGTACTCTGCAAGCTGTTGGCAGAGCTGCATATGCTCATCCAAACCCAGCTGTTGCGTCAGTTGTTCTTCTGTGAAATGTTGTTCCTCTGTTTTGAAGTGCGGATGCCAACCCTCGGTGAGTCGCTCGACACAGCGGTGTAGATCGGCTAATGGATTGGTTCTCACAGTGCCAGATACCAAGCCGTTGCCCACCGTCGCGATATGATGGGCTAGTGGTACCATCGCCTTATGTTGGCGGATCAACATAGCGTAGGGCGCCTCCGGAAGGCGCGTTTGTAGATATGGAAATAAGATCTCGTCCTCAGCGCTGTGGTGTGCCTGCAGGAAGGAGGTGAGACTCTGTACATAGCAGGCAAATCCCTCACGCGTGATAGTGTCGGGGAAGTCTTTCGAGCCGAACATTTGGCAGCTCTGCGCAATGATCTGGAGAGCGCGCGTAATAATCCGGTGTGCTAGGATGAGATGAAGTGCTAAATTGGGCTCATCCTTTTCCCTCGAGCTTGAAGTGCTTGTCATCTTATACTCCCATCTCGCGTATACAATTGTGGCGCTTCTATTCCATTTTTGTGAGAGCGGTACGCGTGGCGTACAGCTCTACACGTGCTGGTGCCCCGGATGTCACAACAGGCACCTCTATAGTCACTTCGCCTTGCGCTGGCAGCGACTCCATAGGGGCATAGCCTCCCCCAATAATACCCCCTGATGCATTATAGGCTATTGCCGAAAGGCGTAAGTGTGTCACGTTTTGCGCATATGGATTGATCAGACGACCGGTCACATAAGGTTGCGGTTCTTTATCGCGGTACACTGCATCCACGATGCGTAAAGGGGGGATGTTGGCAGAAAGTTGATATTTGCCAGGCAATATCGCCACTTCCACGCGAGTGATGATCTCCTGGTAATCCAGCGGCAAATTACCCCCTACGCCTAGCTTCTCACCCGGTAGCAACACTTCCAAGCGGCCATCGTCTGTCGCCACTACCTCTCCCGTGGCGTTATAAGCGGTCACGTGGTAGAGAATTTCGCGCACCACCAATGTGTCGTTAGGGTTCTCTAGAAGAAACGCATAGCCCCATTGGATGCCGCGCTGCCCGAACCCGTGTTCACCTAGTATCAATGGACGTCCACCGGGTGGTAGGCCTTCGCCAGGCCACATTACAGTGGATTGACTGGAGAGGCCGGGGTAGAGCTCCACCCGTGCGATGTCGGCAGCACGATTCAATGAAGTGATCACTCCCAATGAGCCACCAGCCGGGATGAAGGCCAGGTAACCGAAGCCGCCACCTACAATCTTGCCGCCGGCGTCATAGGCGATGGCGGAGATACGTAGGCTCGTGATATTGCGCTCAAAGGGATTATGGATGACGCCCGAGGCGGTGGCACTCGGCAGAGCATCGTAGCGCACATGCTCTGCTGAGAGGAACGGGCTCGAGCGGACCGTCGTCAGCTCACCTGTTCCCAAATGCACTGTGAGCCTTGTCACACGCTGTGATCTTGGCACAAACAAAGTGCCGCCAATGCCCAACGTCTGACCGGGTAGTACAAAGAGGATCGGTCCATCATCGGAGGCGAGTATGTTATTTGCAGAATCTTGGGCGATGACACGGTAAGCAGAGCTTTGCAACGCGTGTTCTGTGTCATTATTGCGCACCAGGAATGCATAGCCCACGCGCGAAGTGGAAGCAGTCTCGGCAGTCTCTTCCTGGCCAAATCCCTGAGCCACTAACTGTAACGCTCCATGCGCCTGACCGGGAGCTACCTCAGTCAAGGGAATTGCCTCGTGCTCGGCCACGGGACGCAACAAGGGTGTAACCACGTTTGCTATGGTCAACACCAAGACAAACGCGACCAGCAACCAGAAATATTCTTTATTCACCAAAGACTTCTTCATCATCACAATTACATTATCACAATTACATTTTCGCGGCATACGTGTCTGCCAGCGTGACGGCACGTCTACATCATACCTTATTTCTCCGTTGGCACGCAATGTGCAATCAGCTTCGAGGACGAGACAAAAGGGACGGACGGAAATAGCGAGGACGCTGTGAGACAATCGAATTACAGAGGTACTATTGGCTTAAGAGGAATGCTGGTCTCCTGTTTTGACAATTTGCTTTTTCATAGTATGATTATTCCGAAATTGACTAATGTAAAATGAAGATGCGAATAGACTTCTAGAAGACTTGGAGGTGGACTATCATGAATCTTCGAACCTTCCTGCTCATTATATTGGTCAGCGGTTTTTTAGGCGCGCTGTTGCCCCACTCTGTTGTTTGGGCTACCCCACTTCAGCAGGAGCTGACATGCGCGATGGAATATATTGCTCAGCCCGGTGACCAGCTAGGCGCTATCGCGCAGCGATATCTGGAGAATAGAGGGGCATACCCAGCTATTGTGGTGGCAACCAATCGCAAACACGCCCTGGATGCCTCGTTCACGCTGATCGAGGATCCCGGTCAGATTGTTGCCGGCTGGAAGCTGTGCATCCCTCATGTCGCTGATGTACCACAGCTTATGGCCGCTGCCGAGACTGTCCCCGGTGTAGAAGTTGTGGACGCCTTGGGACGTGTTATAAGATTTACCGAGCTACCCCAACGTATTGTCGTGGCCGGCAAAGCGGTGCGTTTGGCAGCGGACACACTCTACCTGTTTCCTGAGGCCAGGGAACGTGTCGTGGCTCTGGAGGGGCGTTCCCCCGAAATGGTAGAATTTCTCTCCTTGATCCATCCTGATCTGACACAGGTGCAGTTCCTGGAGCGTAATGCTGGAGCGGAACAGATCGCTGCAAACAAGCCAGATGTCGTCATATTGAAGAGCTACCTAGCCGATAAATTGGGGGCGCCTCTTATGGAAATAGGCATCCCCGTGGTCTACGTTGATCTAGAAACACCTGATCAATTCTTTCAAGATCTCATTACGTTGGGCCAGCTGTTTGGCAATCTGGAACGTGCGATTGAAGTGAGCGATTTTCTGCGTCAACGCGTCACAATGGTGGCTCAGGTAGTTCAAGATCTCTCTGAAGAACAGAAACCACGTGTCTTGATCTTGCAATACAACACGCAAGGTGGACAAATTGCCTTCAGTGTTCCACCGGCGAGTTGGATTCAGACGACTATGACAGAGATGGCTGGTGGTCGACCGATCTGGCGTGAGGCAACGCAAGGTGGTGGCTGGAACATTGTCAGCCTCGAACAGATCGCCGCTTGGGATCCAGATGTGATTTGCCTCGTTTCCTATTTCAGCGATCCTGAAGCGGCTGTCGAGGTACTCCGCGCCGATGAACGCTGGCGAGCGCTCAAGGCTGTGCAATCGAGCCAGTTGTTTGCTTTCCCCACTGACTTTCTCACCTACAACTGGGATCAACCCGATCCGCGTTGGATCCTGGGGTTAATGTGGTTAGCGAAAACGTTGCATCCTGATCGTTTTGCCACCCTGGATATTCAGGAGGAGATGTTTCGCTTCTTCGAGCAGCTCTACGGGCTCGATCGAACCACTGTCGAAGAGAAGATCGTGCCGATATTGCGAGGAGACATTCGTTGAGCGCAGCTTATCGCGATTATAATCATCACATAACCAGGCAGCTGCGCTATTTGGTCATCACTTTGGCGTGTTTGTTGTTCCTTTCAGCCTTGTGGGGGCGTTACCCAGGGCTTACGCTATTGTCACCCACCGAGCTATGGCAAGACCCTCTCGCTCAGCGCCTGGTGATGACGCTGCGATTGCCGCGGGTTCTGATGGCCTGTCTGCTGGGGATGGGGCTGGCGGCTTCTGGCAGCACGCTGCAGATGATCTTCCGCAATCCACTGGTGGAGCCGGGCTTCTTGGGTGTCTCACAAGGGGCGGCTTTCGGTGCTGCCTGTGCCATTATGTTATTCGGTACAGTGCCTTTTGCTACCCAAGGCTTGGCGCTCTTTTTCGCCAGCCTGGGTGTGGTGCTTTCTTATTTACTGGCACGGCACATACGCTTTGGGGGATGGGTGCTGCGTCTGGTGCTGAGCGGCATCGCCATCTCAGCACTTTTTGCTTCTGGAGTAGGAGTGCTCAAATATGTGGCTGATCCATTGACCCAGCTGCCTGAGATCGTCTTCTGGATGTTAGGAGGGCTCTACGCCGTTACATGGTCGAAACTGGTGAGCATCCTGCCCGTCGTGTTGCCCAGCTTGGTGGTGCTTTTATTCATGCGATGGCGACTCAATTTGCTTTCGATGGGGGAACAGACTGCCTTCTCATTAGGGGCTGCTCCCACGCGTGAGCGCGCAATTGCCCTGGCGGCTGCTGTAGGCGCTACGGCAGCAGTAGTGTCCATATCCGGTGTCGTAGGTTGGGTGGGGCTGATTGTCCCACATATCGCCCGTCGCCTCGCTGGCAGTGATGCTCAAAAGTCGTTACCGGTGGCATTGCTACTGGGGGGCATCTTCGCACTTCTCTGTGATAACATAGCACGTACCTTGCTGGCCGGCGAGATCCCTTTAGGGACGCTGACCTCCCTGTTCGGCGCTGGTCTCTTCATCTTGCTGATGACCACTGCCAACCCCTGGCTACGCGGTGCTCATTGAGACCATATGGATGCGATTATTATATTAGAAAATATACGCTTCACCTATCGCGGTGTCTCCCAGCATGTGTTTCGTGATCTCAACCTGTCGATCCCAGATGGAGCGTTCGCTGTTGTTCTGGGTCCTAACGGGACCGGCAAGACCACCTTGTTGCATCTCATCCTGGGTTATCAGCGTCCTCAGCATGGCAAGATCTATTTGGCTGGCGCGCTTCAAGAGCATTACACCCGTCGCGAGATGAGCCGTCTAGTTGGCCTGGTGCCTCAGGACGAGGCGACTGCTTTTGATTTCAATGTGCTTGAGTATGCCCTGCTGGGTCGTGCGCCCTATATTGGTCCCTTGGATATGCCGACAGATGGCGATGTTCAGGTTGCGATGGAAGCGCTTGAGATGGCTGGCGTGGCCCATTTGTGTATGCGCTCGATCATCTCGCTGAGCGGTGGGGAACGGCAGCTGGTAGCTATTGCACGGGCATTGGCCCAACAGCCACGTATTCTGTTGTTAGATGAACCTACCGCCCATCTCGATTTGAGCAACCGCAACCGCATTCTGCGCGTTCTGCACGCGCTAAATCAGCAAGGTGCCACGGTGGTGATGACCACCCATGATCCGATCGCGGCTGCTGCAGTGGCGGATTTTATCGTGTTGATGCGTGATGGAAAAGTGGTGGAGGCAGGGCGACCGGAGGATGTCTTCACTGCAGAAAAGTTGACCGCTACCTACGGTGTGTCGGTGCAGGTGTTGCGTCTGGGGGAGCGGCTCATCGCTTTCAACCCATTAAGCTAAATCTTCCCCTCTGAACTGAACAAGACACGATCTCTGGGCAACTTGAGTTGGCATAAAAGCGGATTTTATGTTACAGTCAAGTCTGTCTGGAGAGAGGTGACATTGTAGTCGGAGAGGATAGAATACAGTATGTTCTCGATGCGCAATCCGACGCCTGAGGAGCATGTCGAGATCGTGCGGGCCCTGGAGTCCATGCAACCATCACCGCCACTTAGCTCCCATGAGATGACACGTTGGGCCAGGTATGCCAAAGTGCTGGAAGTGGTCCCGGGCGAGATGATCATTGCACAGGGTGGCATGCCCGATTATCTTTATCTGGTGCTTTCTGGCCAGTTGCGCGCCTTTGGCAACTCGGAGGGCCGACTGCAAATACTGAACTATCATAATGCGCCCGCGTTTGTCGGTGAGTATGGCGTTCTGCACCGCACGGCGCGCACAGCGTCTGTGGAAGCTGCCTCTGACGCTAAGTTAGCTTGTTGGTCCCTGGAGGATGTCACCCGGTTATTGTATGCCAATGAGGCAATGCGTGCGTATCTGAAAAGGCTCTACGCCCTTTACCTCGAACGTGCAAGGCAGCAGTTCCCTGGCAAGCAATGGGATGAGATGCTCGTGTTTCGTAGCCGAAAACATGTGATACAGCTCTTGTCTGCATTGATCCTTCCACTCGCTATATTCTCAATCGGTTTGTTTTGGCTTGTGTTGGATTCGGTGTGGATATTGTCCCCTTTCTCCATCGTGATTATGTTGGCGGGGTTGGCTTGGGGAGCGTATAGCTATTTCGATTGGGCAAATGATGAGTATATTGTCACCAGCAAACGGGTGATCCATATCGAGCGCCTGCTTCTTTATGGGGAGAAGAGGGATGAGGCACCCCTGGTGCGCATCCAGGATGTCACCGTGATAACCACCAGTTTGTTGCAAAAGTTGCTGGATTACAGCGATATACGTATTCAGACTGCTGGCGCGGGTACCATCATTTTCTCCGGGATACCCCATGCCAGGTGCGTTCGCGAACTTATTTTCAGTGAACGCGCTAGGGAGCATGAGCGTCGCGCTGCTGAGGATAGAATGTTGATTCGTTCTACGTTGCAGCGAAGCATAGCATCATCCGGGAAGAATCTTGGGGGCAAAGCAAATCCTCAGGCGCTGTCAAATGCAGCGGAACCCGAGTTGAACGTGGTCCATACCTCTCGTTTACCCTCCGTAATTCGATACTTCTATCCGCGCCAAGTAATCGTCGAAGGGGACAAGATCACTTGGCGCAAGCATTGGATCGTGCTGGCACGCAAGGTGATCCCTCCCCTCATTCTTCTAAATGGGTCGTTGGCTGCGCTTTGTTTGCTTCTGCTCTATATGCCGCGAACGTGGTATTTTGCAATAACGCTTCCGGTTATCATTGTAGCATTTGTCTGGTATCTCTTTCGTTATGATGAGTGGTACCGAGATATTTACATAATTCACGGAAATCGTATCATAGGTATAGTCAGCAGTGGCTTCAGATTGCGTGGAGAAAGGCGTAGAGAAGGAACCTTCGACGCTGTGCAGAATGTAACCTATACCATTCCCAGTTTTTGGCATCGTCTGATCAATATGGGTAACGTGGTCATCGAGACGGCCGGTACGGAGCAGACTTTTGCTTTTAATGCGGTGTTTGACCCTAGCAAAGTGCAACAGGAAGTGTTCGACCGTTGGAACGCTTATCATGAAGAGCGACGCCGTCGTGAGCAAGAAGAACAGAGACGACGCTGGGCTGAGTGGTTCAGTGAATACCATATACTCCAATCCCAAACGAGATAGCTGTGCCGTCACCAGCGAGTGAGGAGATCAGGGGGGCCTTAATGCCGGTTATCGCTGTAGTAGGAGCTCAATGGGGAGACGAGGGCAAAGGTCGGGTGGTGGATTACTTGGCCGCTACCGGTGGACGCGACGGTGGACCCGTGGATATGGTGATCCGCTATCAGGGTGGTGACAACGCCGGACACACGGTGGTCAATGCGCGAGGTGAATTTAGGCTGCATTTGGTTCCCTCCGGTATTTTTAGCCCTCAGACGCGCTGTCTCATCGGTACGGGGTGTGTGGTTAACCCCGAGACGTTGATCGAAGAGATGGATAGATTAATTGCGGCTGGCCTATCGCTAGATAATCTATACATTTCCAGTCGGGCACATCTGACGCTTCCCTATCACCGAGAACTTGACGGCCTGGAAGAGCGTATCCGTGGCGGCAAAGCTTTGGGTACGACTCAGAGGGGCATCGGTCCCACTTACAGCGACAAGGCAGCTCGTTGGGGACTGCGTGTAGGGGATCTATTGCGAACTGACCAGGTG
>JASFBB010000235.1:0-6282 GCA_036172345.1 Anaerolineae bacterium | reverse complement strand
GTCTCGTCAAGCAGCTCGGGAATGACCCGGGTTTCGGCTATTACGGGCATAAAATTGGTGTCACCCAACCAGCGCGGCACTACATGCACATGGACGTGATCATCAATTCCTGCACCTGCAGCACGTCCTAAATTAACCCCGATATTAAAGCCGGAAGGGGACATACCGCGCCGTATAACACCCACAAAGTAGCACACCAGATGCATCAAATCAGCTTGGGTTTCTGGATTCAGATCATCGAGATTGGCAATGTGTTCATAAGGCAGCACCATCAGATGGCCATTATTGTAGGGATACAAATTGAGCACAGCAAAGACACGCCGTCCGCGATACAGCACATAATTGGCGGGATCGTTCTGCTCATCTTGAGCCACCATACGGCAGAAGACGCAGCCCTCATGCCGGACCTGACCTGCCACGTAAGGTTTCCTCCATGGTGTCCAAATGTGTTTCAAAACAGCTCCTCCCTGCATCAAGGTGCTTCGTTACCATCGACAGCGATCACAAACTGGGCATCTGAACAGCATTAATGGCAAGCCGCATCGCTACGCAGAAAACGATAAACATCCTCACTCTCACGTTCCCCGCGCAGCTCTGCGGCTATGCCACGAGCGATTCGCTATCAGATTAGCCAGTACACCCCGATTCTCTACGCACCTTCGCGCCTCCGACTTCAATGTTCCAAGGGTTGGGTTAACGTTTCGTGTACTGAGGAGCTTTACGCGCGCGCTTCAGACCGGGCTTCTTGCGCTCTTTAGCTCGCGGGTCGCGCGTCAGCATCCCCATTTTGCGCAAGATAGGTCGATTCTCGGGATCGAACTTCAGCAGAGCACGCGCTAGTCCCAGGCGTACGGCATCTGCCTGTCCTGTGATACCACCACCTTTGATGTGCACCGTCACATTAAAACGCCCCACATTATTTGTGGCAATCAAAGGCTCACTCAAGTTCCTGATATCCCAGTCGCGTGTAAAATACTGTTCCACTGGCCGGTCGTTTACCACGATTGTGCCATTGCCACCTGGATAAATGCGCACTCGTGCAGTGGCCGCTTTTCTTCGACCGACGCCTTCATAATACGTGAACTCCGATTCTGCCACGCTTGTCCCCCTATGCGATGTTCAGTGCTTTAGGTTTCTGAGCTTGATGTGGATGCGCAGGGCCGGCGTACACTTTAAGTTTCTTGAACAACTTACGGCCCAGCCGATTTTTGGGCAACATTCCCCGTACCGCGGCCTCAATCACACGCTCCGGATGGAGCATCAGCTGCCCTCGCAGGCTCACTTGCCTGAGCCCCCCAGGATAGCCGCTATGGCGGTAATATATCTTCTGATCCAACTTTCTGCCGGTAACCCGAACCTTTTCCGCATTTACAACGATCACAAAGTCACCACAATCAACATGCGGGGTATAAAACGGTTTATGCTTGCCACGCAATATTGTGGCGATCTGTGTCGCCAGTCGCCCTAAGGTCTGTCCTTGGGCATCGACGACAAACCACTCACGTTGAATCTCTTGCGGTTTGGCTGAATAAGTTCTCACTTCATCCTCACTCCTTCCAATACACCGAGTTCAGTCGGCGTACCCAACTTTTACCAGACACAACCCTCGGGCCGGTGCCAGCGGTGCGGTCAACCGCCTGGCACTTCCTTGCACCAGCAGAGCCATCTCTTCAGGCGCGTGCTGTCCGCGCCCGATCTGCAACAGAGCGCCCACAACCTTGCGCACCATATGCCGCAGAAATGCATCTGCAGTGATCTCAAATATCAGGCGTTTGCCCTCAGCAAGCCACTCAGCCTGCAATACCCTGCGCACCGTATTTTCACCCCGAGGGGCTTTGCCAAAAGCGGCAAAATTGTGACTCCCCATCAAGTACTGACTCGCCCTTTGCATAGCCGCTACATCTAATGGCTCAGGCACGTGATATGCATACCGCTGCCACAGCGGCGAACGTGCTGGCTCGTTCCACACCACATAGCGATATTGCCGCCACAACGCGTCATAACGCGGATGAAAGCCGAAATGCGCTACCCTACAATCTCGCAGTGCAATATCCATTGGCAATACTGCGTTCAAAGCACGCTGCAGATCGTGAGCGGAATGTCGCCATACTACATTGAACGCGATCACCTGTCCGAGCGCATGTACCCCGGCATCTGTGCGACCAGCCCCTACGACGCGTACCCTCTGCTGGGTGACCTTTTCGATCGCCTTCTCCAGCTCACCCTGCACAGTGCGTCCCCGCACCTGATATTGAAAGCCCAGGAAATCGGTGCCGTCATACTCAACCGTAGCCCGGTAACGCAACTCCATGGGGTTTGCAGCGCGACACTCCTGCCCAAAAGCTCCCTTACCTAATCAAGCAACGAGATCTGCACCATTGGGGCAGCATCCCCCTTGCGCGGGCCGAGCTTATAGATGCGCGTGTAACCACCTGCCCGTCCTGCGTAACGCTCCGCCAGCTCCTCAAACAGCTTGCGCACCACGGCTGCATCACGAATCTCACGTGCCGCCAATCGGCGTGCGTGGAGATCACCCCGCTTACCTAACGTGATCAAACGCTCAGCCTGCGCCTGGATCGCTTTCGCTTTGGCTTCGGTGATGCGTATCTTTTCGTGGCGCAATAGCTCAGTGACTAAATTGCGAAACAGAGCGTTTCGATGGCCCCAATCACGGCCCAGACGTTTTCCCATTATCCGATGTCTCATGAGACAGGCTCCTCTTCAGCCGCCATCTCTATCGGCTCAGATTTCTCCATCTCCTCAGAAACCTCTGGAGTCCCGGTCAGCTCGGTCTTCTGCTGCTCTTCCAGAACTGCCAAGAACCCTTTCTGCCCCAGCTTACTGAGTAGCTCGTCCAACGATTTTTGCCCAAAGTTGCGAATAGCCAGAATTTCGTTCTCGCCTTTGCGCAATCTCTCCAGGATCTCGCCCACATAGGCGATGCCGGCACGCTTCAAGCAATTGTAAGCGCGGACACTCAGCTCGAGTTCCTCGATGGGCACTTCGTACAGGTAAGCCGGGATTCCAGTCCCTACTTCGACCTCCTCAACCGGCTGCACTTCCGTCACACCAGCGATCAGAGTGAAATGCTCCACTAAGATACGTGCTGCTTCCCTCAACGCATCATGAGGTGAGATGGTCCCATCCGTCTTAACCTCGAGGATCAGTCGGTCGTAATTGGTCATCTTAGCCACGCGCGCCCGTTCTACCACGTAGTTTGCCGACACAACTGGGCTGAAAACCGCGTCCACAGGTATCTCACCGATAGGCAAATTACCTCGTTCCTCCGAGGGTGAATATCCTCGCCCCCGCTCTACCACCAGCTCGACGTCCAGGGAAACCTCGTCCGAGTCTGCCGTGAGCAAAAGCAAATCGGGGTTGACAATCTCCACATGGGGTGGACACTCCAAATCGCCTGCTGTGAGCGTTCCCTCGCCTTTTAACTCTGCGTGCAGTCGTGCCGGCTCATCGCTAAACATTTTGACACGTAGCTTTTTCACGTTCAGAATGAAAGCGATCATATCCTCACGCACGTGAGGGATCACCGAAAACTCATGGTGCACTCCGCTGACGCGCACAGAAGTTACCGCGGCACCTGGTATGGAAGAAAGCAACATACGACGCAGGGCGTTCCCCAACGTGATGCCGTAGCCGCCCTCCAACGGGCCGATGCTGAAACGGCCATAGTTACGCGTCACCGCTTCGGTTTCGATTTTAGGCAAGACCAAATCTTTCATTTCCGCTAAGACACCCCCTCCAGATGTTCCCTAACTCCAACGGGATGTCTCTCCACTCTAAGGAGTAATAGAGCACACCCGTCAACACTGGAACTCAGCGGCTGTAGTACTCGACTATCAGCTGCTCATTCAAAGTAACATCAATATCATCACGTGAGGGTGCGCTGACCACTGTACCCACCAGATTCGCGGCGTCCAGGCTGAGCCAGCTCGGAGTACGCGCCCCGTCCAAACGCTGCGCTAGCTCCTTAAAATAGGTAGTATGACGACTCGATTCTCGAACTGAGATCTTGTCACCAACCTTCACGAGAAACGAGGGGATATCGACCTTTAAATCGTTAACCGCAAAATGTCCGTGCCGCACCAGCTGCCGTGCTTGGGCCCGCGAGTCCGCAAAACCCAGCCGATACACAACATTGTCCAATCTCCTCTCCAACATGATGAGAAGATTGACCCCGGTCAGGCCTGGCTGTCGCTGCGCGCGTTCAAAATAATGGCGAAACTGGCGCTCTAGAATGCCATAAACGCGCCGCGCCTTCTGCTTTGCTCGCAACTGCAGCGCATAGTCCGACTCCTTGCGACGAAATTGAGCCTGTTTGCCATGCATACCGGCAGGATAAGAACGTCGCTCAAGGAGCACTTCGGCGAAAAACAGCGTTCACCCTTCAGAAACAGCTTTTCGCCTTCGCGGCGACACAGCTTACAAACCGGTTCCGAATGACGTGCCAAAGTAATCCTCCCCTTCTCTCACAATATAGCTTGACCGTCCATCACACACGCCGCTTTTTAGGAGGGCGACAGCCGTTGTGCGGGATCGGGGTGACATCCGTGATAGAACGCAGCTTGAAACCTGCCCCTTGTAAGGAGCGGATCGCCGCTTCGCGCCCCGGCCCCGGCCCTTTGACGAACACATCGAGCTCTCGCACTCCCTGCCCTTGTGCAATGCGTGCGACCTGTTGCGCTGCCATTTGGGCAGCATATGGGGTGCTTTTCCGAGAGCCTTTAAAGCCAGAAGAGCCAGCACTCGCCCACGACAGGGTATTCCCCTGTGGATCCGTAATCGTGATGATCGTATTGTTAAAGGTGGCGTGAATATAAGCACGCCCTATCGGCACACTCTTGCGTTCCTTGCGGCTGGTGCGCCGGCGTGTAGACGTTTTCCCATTAGTCATACTTAGCTTCCTCCATCACGCATCCACGAGAGATCAACACTTCCCAACCCCACATTACTTCTTGGCACGCGATCGCTTGCGTCCAGGCACGGTCTTACGCGGGCCACGCTTAGTGCGCGCGTTAGTACGTGTGCGCTGACCCCGCACCGGCAAATTGCGCCGATGGCGCAATCCCCGGTAACACTGGATTTCCTGAAGACGCTTGATGTTCATCTGCACTTCACGCCGCAGATCACCCTCAACCACATAGTTCTTGTCGATGACCTCACGCAACCTGGCGACTTCATCCTCAGTCAAGTCCCTGACGCGTGTATCGGGGTTCACCTGGGCCATGCGCAACACTTCTTGACTGGTATGGCGCCCAATCCCGTAAATATATGTCAAAGCAACTTCCACGCGCTTGTCACGTGGCAGGTCAACACCCGCAATGCGTGCCATTCACAAGCCTCCTTTCATCATCAACGCACTAGCAAAAACCGATGCGCCGCCTATCCCTGGCGCTGCTTATGCTTGGGATTGGTGCAGATGACACGGATAATGCCCCTGCGTTTAATAATCTTGCACTTCTCACAACGACGTTTCACAGATGGTCGTACTTTCATTGATGAAATTCTCCCTCACACTACCCTAATGACGGACTGCAACGCGGAGCGTTTTTTTACGCATCACACGCCTGAGCCGTTTATACTCATAATTTGTTTTTATGGTCATAATCGCGTCAATATTTCCGGCTCGTCTTCGGTCACCAACACAGTGTGTTCAAAATGAGCCGAACGTGAGCCATCCGCCGTCACAACCGTCCAACCGTCCTCCAACACCCTCGTCCGCCAATCGCCCACTACCACCATCGGTTCAAGTGCCAAGGTCATCCCGCTCAACAACGGATAGTTCTTAGGGCGTTGGCCGCGTTCACCCAAATAGTTGGGTATATCCGGCTTCTCGTGCATATGGCGTCCGATGCCATGGCCTTGGTACTCGTGCAACACGTTGAAACCATTGCGTTCCACGTGGGTCTGTATGGCACGGATCAGGTTCCACAGATGATTGCCCTCCCGCGCCTGGGCGATCCCGATATTCAGAGCTTCCTCGGTCACCCGAATCAGACGCCGCGATATTTCGTCCACCTCACCGATCGCTAAGGTGATCGCTGCATCACCGTGATAACCTTTATAGATGGCGCCCACATCGACGCTCAGGATATCGCCTTCCTTGAGCACCCGATCCGGCCTTGGTATACCGTGCACCACCTCCTCATTAACCGAAGCACATATCGAGGCCGGGAAATCATTCCTCCCATTGCCGGGATACCCTTTGAAGGAAGGAATTCCACCCCTTTTGAGAATGATCTCCTCTGCCAAGCGATCCAATTCGGC
>JASFBB010000234.1:0-4108 GCA_036172345.1 Anaerolineae bacterium | reverse complement strand
CCCTGGGTCTGCGCAGCTTCAATCTGGGCATGGCTGCTGCGGCCTCGTGGCTGTTCATGTCCTTCGCCACCCTGGCACTGTTGGTCGTGTTCTGGCTGCAACGGCGCTGGCAGACGGCGCAATAGGAGGGGCTGGAAGCATGTCAAGCGGAAGCTTCACCAAAGTGGTCCAACGTATCCTTCGCCTCTGGGGATTGACGATCACCTGCTTGGTGGTATTGGTGCCGTTGGGTTATTTGCTGCTCAACAGCGTCAAGCCGCAGAGCGAGATGTACACCATACCACCCATTATCTTCCCCAGCCACATCACCTGGGAGCACTTCGAAGCGGCCTTCAACAATCCACGTACCCTGCGCTTCCTGACCAACAGCCTCACGGTGACTGGCATCACGACAGCAGTCACCGTGGTGGTCAGCACGATGGCGGCTTACGGGCTGTCGCGTATGGGGCTGCGTGCCGGCGTGCTGAGCTTGGTCATTTTCGTCTTTCTGTTCATCCGTTTTTACCCACGTATTACTACTGTGATCCCCTACTTCCTGGTGATGCGGCAGCTGGCGCTGCTGGATACCGTCTGGGCCGTGATCATCGGCCACCTGGGCATCACCATCCCGTTTGTCACCTGGCTGATGTTGATCGTCTTTCAGGACCTGCCGCGCGAGGTGGAGGAAGCAGCTGAAGTGGACGGCGCCAGCCCGTTGCAGCGCTTCGGCCTGGTGGCGCTGCCTATGGCCGCGCCGGGTGTCGCCTCGGCTGCGATCCTGACCGCCTTTCTCTCCTGGAACGAGTTCCTGATTGCCTCCAGCGTCACCAAACGACAGGCACAAGTGCTCTCCATTGCGGTGGCCAGCTTTGTCACTGACCGTGGCGTGCAGTGGGGGCCCATGGCCGCGATGGCGGTGATTATGATCGTGCCAATGATCCTCTTCGCCCTGTTCGTGCAGCGCTATCTGATCCGCGGCATCACGCTGGGCGCCGTCAAGGGTTGATCGGAGAAGCTGCAGTGCGATCGAGGATGACTTCTCTGGAGCGCTCGCTGTGCGCCATCCATCACGAGCAGCCCGACCAGGTGCCAGTGATCCCTCAGGCGCACGTGTGGGCACTCTACGCTTACGGCAGCAGCAGCCAGGAATGTATGCACGACGGTGCGCGCTATGCCGAAATCCAGATCCAGGCCTGGCGCGATTTCGGTTGGGATGGTATCTTTGTCGCCACCGACAGCGTCGCCGTCGCCCATAGCTTGGGCCTGGAGGTGCACTATACCGACGTGGGTGCAGTGCCGGGTCCAAAGGGGCTGCTCAAAAGTCTGCATGATATCGAGCAACTGCGTTGGCCCGACCCGCGCGAGACCCGTCTTAATCAGTGGATCATTGCCACGCGCATTCTGGCGCGCGAGCTGGGCGACCGGGTGCTCATCCTGGGGCGCGCCGACGCGGGCGCCTTTAGCCTGGCAGCCCAGCTGCGCGGCATGGAGGAATGGCTCCTGGAGGTGGCTCTGGAGGAGCAACCGGCGCTGTTACACGCATTTCTCGAGCAGTGCAACCGTTACAGCTTGTGGTTCATCGATCTGTTGCTCGAAGCCGGCGCCCACGTGGTCACCATTGGCGACGGGCTGGCGAGCGGCAGTGTGGTCTCGCCGCGCGTGTATGAAAGCTACGTCTTCCCCTACCACCATGCCCTGGCGCAGGCTGTTCGGAAGCGCAACGCGCGACTGAGCATCCACGTGTGTGGTGACATTGCGCCAATGATCTCCCAATTGGTGCAGACTGGCACCCACATCCTGGAGTTCGACGCGCCAACGGACTTCGAGCTGGCGTGGCAGACGGCGCGCGGCAAGACGTGCCTTTTGGGCAACGTGCCCGTCTCGGAGGTGATGACGCGCGGCAATCCTGCTCAGGTTGAGGCGGAATGCCGTTGGCGGCTGGAACGGGTGAAGCTTGCCAGCGGTTACATCCTCAGCTCCGGCTGCGCGCTCTCGCCCGATGCCCCGGCGGAGAACCTGCACGCTATGGTCGAGAGTGCATACCGGTATGGACGGTATGAGTGAGGTGTATCATTGTAAAACATGCGTATAACCGCTTAAGCAGTACCTCGGGGAAAGGAGTATATCGATGACCAATCCATCTGCCCCTTCCGCGAAATCCGAAGCGCGACCGCTGCTCACGACACCCGAAGGTCGCCAGGAGCTGATCCGCATCTACCGCGATGGCCTGCTATATGATACATTGCCCTTCTGGATCAACCACTGTGTGGATCGCGAGTACGGCGGCTTCATGTTCTGCCTGAATCGCGATGGCAGCGTGATCGACACCGACAAGGGCATATGGACGCAGGGCCGCTTCACCTGGTTGTTATCCACCCTGTATGCCGAAGTAGAACCACGTCCGGAGTGGCTGGAGCTTGCCAAGCATGGCATCGATTTCCTGCGTCGCTATGGTTTTGACACCGATGGGCGCATGTTCTTCCAAGTGACGCGCGACGGCCGGCCGGTGCGCAAGCGGCGCTATATATTCTCCGAGACCTTTGCCGTGAGCGCGCTGGCGGCGTATGCCCGCGCTGCCAACGACGACCAGGCACGCCAGGAAGCGGTGGATCTCTTCAAGCTGATCATCCGCTATCTGACCACGCCGGGCTTGCTGCCGCCCAAGTTCAACCCAGAAGTGCGGCCGATGAAGAGCTTAGCCGTCCCAATGATCCTGATCATCACCGCGCAGACGCTGCGCCAGGCGAGCGACGACCCCATCTGCAACGAGTGGATTGAGCGCAGCATCGCCGAGATCGAGCGCGACTTTATGAAACCGGAGTTTGAGGCCGTCCTCGAGACCGTCGGCCCTAACGGCGAATTCCTCGATCACTTTGACGGCCGTATGCTCAACCCCGGCCATGCCATCGAGGCGGCATGGTTTATCATGCAGGAGGCGCGTTACCGCGGCAACGATCCTCATCTGCTCAAACTCGGCACCACCATTCTGGATTGGATGTGGAAGCGCGGCTGGGACGAGGAATACGGCGGCCTCTTCTACTTTCGCGATGTCAAGGGGTTGCCAGTGCAGGAGTATTGGCACGACATGAAGTTCTGGTGGCCACACAATGAAGCCATCATCGCCACGCTGTTGGCTTATCTGCTGACCGGCGATGAGAAATATGCCCACCGGCACCAGATGGTGCATGACTGGTCCTATGCCCACTTCCCCGATCCTGAATACGGCGAATGGTTCGGCTACCTGCACCGCGATGGTCGTCTCTCTGTACCGCTGAAGGGAAATCTGTGGAAAGGTCCGTTTCATCTGCCTCGCATGCAGCTGCGCTGCTGGCAATTCCTGGAGCAGCTGGGGCGTTGACATGGCCGTAAGCCTCTCGGGCAACCTGCCTCAGCCGTTGTTGCAGGCAGAATGTCGTCTCTTCGTCTTCTCCACGCATGAGGAATTGGGCGCCGCGGCGGCGGCATATGTGGCGCGATTGGCTGCCGCGGCGACCCAGGCGTGCGGGCGCTTCTATGTGGCGTTCTCCGGCGGTTCCCTGCCCGGGTTGCTGTGCCCGGCCCTGACGACACCTCCTCTGCGCACTGCGATTGACTGGCGGGCATGGCATGTCTTCTGGACAGATGAGCGCTGCGTGCCCCTGGACGATGCGCAGAGCAACTACCGCCTGCTGCGCGAACAGCTGCTCGACCAGGTAGACATCCCCGCCGCGCAGGTGTACCCGGTTGACACCAGCCTCAAGCCAGCCGCGGCGGCATATGCACATCAAGCCACATTGGTGCAAGCCTTCCGGCTCTCGGCAGGTGAGGCGCCGCGTTTCGATCTCATCCTGCTGGGCTTAGGCGAGGACGGACACACTGCCTCGCTCTTCCCCTGGCATCCCCTGCTGCACGAGAAAGAACGCTGGGTGGCTGCCGTCCACGACTCGCCCAAGCCACCAGCGGAGCGGGTCACCCTGACTTTTCCCGTGCTCAACCGCGCGCGCGAGGTGGTGTTCATCGCCGCCGGAGAGGGCAAGGCAGCAGCTGTGGCGGGTGTCTTTGCCCCGTACGAGTCTCCGGAAGCGCTGCCGGCGCGTCTGGTGCGCCCACCCCATGGCCGCGTCACGTGGTTTGTGGATCAGGCCGCGGC
>JASFBB010000233.1:0-12770 GCA_036172345.1 Anaerolineae bacterium | reverse complement strand
GGCGAGACAAGCGCGGATGGGCGCTGGACGCTGGTGACGACCAGCTGTCTGGGGGTGTGCGCTGTGGGACCGGTGGTGATTGTGGACAACGACATCTACGGTAATGTGGACAGAGCACAGCTGCCACAAATCTTAGCGCGTTATGCGTAAGGGAGAGGATAACGATGCAAGTGACTCGCGCTTTGGTACTTGTTTCCAGCGATCGCGAGAGCATGGAGCGCGGTGCGCGGCAGGTGTTTGAGCGTCTGCAGCAGGAGATCCGCGCTACCGGCCTTCAGGACGAAGTGGTGGTTACTATGGTGGGCGATGTGGGCCGCCACGACGCTTTGCCGATGGTGATCGTTTATCCCGAGGCGGTGATCTACGGCCCGGTGCGCCCCGATGATGTGCCCTTCCTAGTAGAAGAGCACTTGCTCAAGGGTCGCATCGCAGCGGGTTTGCAAGCTTCCGTCCGAGAACTTTCGGGCAGGATCGCCTGGCTGTCGGCACGTCAGGGCACGTTGCCGGCCGAGCATCGCATTGTGCTCGCCCGTGTGGGCCTTATCGATCCTGAAGACATCGAAGACTATATCCTGCACGACGGATACGAAGCGCTGGGCAAGGCGCTCACCACGATGACGCCCGCTCAGGTGGTCGATGAGATCAGTCGCTCGGGGTTGCGTGGCCGAGGGGGTGCCGGTTTCCCCACCGGTACCAAGTGGCGCTTCGTCGCCAGTGTCAAGGGTGATCGCAAATATGTGATTTGTAATGCCGATGAGAGCGAGCCGGGCACCTTCAAAGATCGTCTGGTGCTGGAGGGCGATCCCCATGGCATTGTCGAGGCGATGGCCATCGCCGGTTATGCCGTCGGTGCCAACGAGGGATATGTCTATGTGCGTGGCGAGTATGGATTGGCGTTGGAACGGCTATCGCGCGCCATCCATCAGGCCAGACAAATGGGTTTTTTAGGGCGCAGCATCTTCGGCAGCGATTTTGACTTCGACATCCATATCCATGCTGGTGCCGGTGCCTACATTTGTGGCGAGGAAACCGCGCTGATCGAATCGATCGAGGGCAAGCGCGGTGAGCCGCGTTCGCGTCCTCCTTATCCCACTACGCACGGCTTGTGGGGCAAGCCCACCTTGGTTAACAACGTCGAGACGTTGGCTAACGTGCCACATATCATCCGCAACGGCGCCGCTTGGTATCGCCAGCTCGGCACTAAGAACAGCCCCGGCACCAAGGTGTATACCATCTTAGGCGCCGTAAACGTCACCGGCCTGGTCGAGGTGCCGATGGGCATCACGCTGCGTGAGGTGATCGCCATCTATGGCAAGGGTATGAAAAACGGCGCCACGTTCAAGCTGGCTCAGACAGGCGGCTCGAGCGGATCTATCATCCCGGCAAGCTTGCAGGACACTCCTATGGATTTCGATTCCTTCGCACGTGCGGGTGTCTCACTGGGCTCCGGAGCGTTGCTCATCTGCGATGAGGATACGTGTGTTGTCGATCTGGCGAAGGTTCTGCTCAACTTCTTCAAGGTGGAGAGCTGTGGCAAGTGCACCCCGTGTCGCGTCGGCACACAGCGTGCTCATCAGATTTTGAGCACCATCGCAGAGGGCACAGCGCAGATGGATGACCTCAAGCACCTATTGGCGTTGGCGGACGGCATGGCCAATTATTCCAACTGCGGTCTTGGCCAGACGGCTGCGGTGCCTATCCGGGATATTTTGAAGCACTTCCGCGCAGAAGTAGAAGCTCATATTTCGTTGCGCCTGTGCCCCACCGGCGTCTGTCCGATGAGTGGACGTCGTACAATGGTGGCATAGGAGTTGCTGACGCGAAGATTCCAAAGTGGAGAGGTTGGATCATGATCACATTGACAATTGATGGTAAGGAAGTTCAAGTACCCGAAGGAACCACGGTATTACGTGCTGCGCAACAGGCTGGAATGCACATTCCCACCTTGTGCGACCACAAGCATCTCTTTCCTTACGGTGGTTGCCGTATGTGTCTGGTGGAGGTGGAAGGTGCCCGCACATTGCAGCCCTCCTGTACCCTGCCCGCGGCGAATGGCATGGTCGTGTACACTAATACTCCGGCGGTGCAGGAAGCACGCACTTTTGTATTGACGCTGATCTTCAGCGAGCGCAACCATTTCTGCATGTATTGCCCGGTGAGCGGCGGAGACTGCGAGCTGCAGAATGCGGCATATGGACAGGGGATGACCGAGTGGCCGTTGCAGCCCAACTGGCAACCCTATCCGGTGGATGGCTCACACGAGTTCTTTGTCTTGGATCACAACCGATGCATCTTGTGTCGCCGCTGTGTGCGCGCTTGCGCTGAGCTGGTGGGCAACTTCACTCTGGGCGTGCAGGAACGCGGCGCCAGCAGCCGCATCATCGCCGACCTGGATGTGCCACTAGGTGAGAGCACATGTATCTCGTGCGGCACTTGTCTGCAGGTGTGTCCCACCGGAGCGCTGATCGACCGCGTAAGCGCCTATCAAGGGCGACTCAAGGATGTGACGCGTGTCAAGTCCACATGCGTCGGATGCAGCGTTGGGTGTGGCATCGAGATGATCGTGCGCGATAATCGCTTGCTGCGCATTGAGGGTGATTGGGATGCACCGGTGAATCAGGGCGTCCTATGCAAAGTCGGCCGCTTTGAACCATTGACCGACCAAGGCGAACGCATCCTCACGCCGCTCGTCCGCCGCAACGGCGTGCCCAAGGCGACCACCTGGGAAGAGGCATTGCAAGTAGTTGTCTCGCGTCTGCAGGCGGCGAAAGGGCGCGGCGGCGCTGGCATCGCGGCATTGGCCTCTACACGCCTGCCGGTGGAAGCTTTGTATCGCTTCAAACAGCTCTTCGCCGACGGGTTGGAGGGTGGCATTGTGACCAGCATTGAAGAAGGTGTCACCACCGCATTGCCCGGCTGGGTGGCACGCAAACTGGGCAAGTCCTTCGAGGGCACATTGGACGAGATCCATAAGGCGGATGTGGTGTTGGCCATCGGGGTTGATCTGGTCGAGAATCATCAGGTGGCTGGCTTCTTCGTGAAGCGCATCCTGCCGCAAGGGTGCAAGTTGGTGGTCATCGACCCATATGATAATAATGGTTTGCATACCTTGGCCGATTTCTCGTTGCGTCCCAAGAAGGAGACCGATTACGACCTTCTGGTGGGGCTGATGCAGGTCATTGCCAGCTTGGGAATGGTGCACGTCCACCCCATCGGCACGCACGATCTGACCCGACATACACCCGACAATGTCAGCCGCACGACCGGGGTGCCGGCGGAGACCATTCGCGAGGTGGGACGCCTGCTTGCCGAAGCGGAACGTCCGGTGTTCATTTATGGGAAAGGTCTCACGCGTGCCAGCTTCCCCACTGCTTTGGAGGCGCTCCTCGATCTGGCACGCATGGCGGGCGCCCTCGACGACACCCACAGCGCAGTCATCGGCACCAAAGGGCAAGCAAATAGCGTAGCTGCCTATCTGTTCGATCTCGATAAGGCGTTCGACCTCAAGGGACATCAGGTGGCTTACCTGGCGCTGGGAGACGATCGCCCCAGCGCGCGCTTGCTTGAGCACGTGGAAAATGTCCCCTTCTTGGTGGTGCAGGCCAGCTATGCCTCTCCTCTGACTGCTCGGGCGAATGTCGTCCTGCCGGCAGCGATTTGGGCTGAGCAGGCTGGGCACTATGTGAATCTGGAAGGTCGCCTGCAGGAGGCGCGTCAAGGATTAACGCCACCGCATGATGTGCGCAGTAACGCGGCCATCTTCCAGTCACTGGCTGAGACATTGGGGATCACCCTCGACGACAATTGGCGCGATGCTTTGCAACAGCGCGTCTGGATCGGTCAGCCGGATGTCTGTCGCTAGGAGGATGGGCGACACCTTTTAGGAGTGGGCCTTTGGGGACAGCATAGAGACCAGAACCGAGCCGCACGCGTCAGCAAGCGGTTCCCACCGCTCCCTTACGGTTGTGGCTTGGATGTCTCGACAGAAGCGAAGACCAAAAATCCACCCTTGGAAGGTGGACGAGACAGGTGATTTGGAATATAATGTTTTTAGGAGAAAACGGGTATTGAAAGGAGAATAGAGATGCCAAAGCCGAAAGTCGCAACTGATTGGCTGGCCGGATGTGCCGGATGTCATATGTCGTTTCTCGACATCGACGAACGCATTGCCAAGTTGGTCGAGCTGGTGGATTTGCGTGCTACTCCAATCACCGATCTGAAGGAGCCGGACGAGAACGGATGTGACGTTGGTATTCTGGAAGGTGCCATTAACAACACCGCCAACGAAGAGGTGGCGAAGCGCATGCGTGAGCGCTGCAAGATTCTCGTCGCGCTGGGCGATTGCGCCGTCTTCGGGGGTGTGGTGGCAATGCGCAACTTCGGCAAAATCGAGGATGCGCTCAAGCGCGCCTACGTGGAGACGGAGAGCACCGACGCCGGGGGCAAGATACCCAGCGATCCCGAGATCGCGCGGCCAACGCGCGTGCGCGCGGTTAAAGAGGTGGTGAAAATAGATGTGGCGGTGCCCGGTTGCCCGCCGGATGCCGATGTCATCTACTACGTGCTGTCGGAGCTGGCACAGGGGCGTGTGCCCGAGCTAAAGGGCGAGCTGTTGCATTGGCATTGAGACAGGATAGTGGAGGTTTTCGGGTTGGAAACTGTGGGGTGAAAACATTTCATTTATGATATGGTCGCTCCCCCATCATCCCCATTCGATTGGGCAATTACCAACCCGATATGTCGTGAATGGATGATTGGCAGGTTTAGCGTTCTGAATGTGGAGAGAGAACACTATGGAAACGCAAAAGATCACCATCGAGCCCGTAACCAGGATCGAGGGACATGCTAAGGTAACCATCCATCTGGATAGCAATGGCAACGTGGAACGAGCTCTTTTCCACGTCAACGAGTTTCGTGGCTTCGAGAAGTTCTGTGAGGGCCGCATGTACTTTGAGATGCCCGCCATTACGCCGCGCATCTGCGGCATCTGCCCGGTCAGCCACCATTTGGCAGCTGCCAAGGCAGGTGATGCATTGGCCGGATCGCCTCCCCCGCGATCCGCTTCGCTGCTGCGCGAGCTGATGCATATGGGGCAGATCATCCAGAGCCACGGGATGCACTTCTTTGAGCTCGCCGGGCCTGATTTGCTGTTGGGCTTTGATGCCGACCCGGCGGTGCGTAACGTGGTGGGATTGGTTCAAGCGGATGCCCAGTTGGCGCTCAAAGCGGTCAACCTGCGCAAATACGGCCAGGAAATCATCAAGACACTAGGTGGCCGCAAGGTGCACCCCAATTTTGCTGTGCCAGGGGGGGTGAACAAGGCATTGCGCCCCGAGGAGCGCGATCAGATCCTAGCTGGGTATGACGAGGCACTCCAAACTGTGCAGCTGGGCCTGAAGATCTTTAAGGATTGGGCGGAAAAGAACCTCGAGGACATCAACAAGTTCGCTGTCTTTTCCACCGGCTATTTCGGCCTGGTCACCCCGGAGGATGGACTGGAGCTGTACGAAGGTGAATGCAAGTTGATCGATGCCCACGGCCGACCGCTGGAGCGCTTTCCCGGCCATCGCTACCTCGACTACATTGCCGAGCATGTCGAGGACTGGTCGTATCTCAAGTTCCCTTATTACAAGAAGATGGGCTGGCCGGCAGGTGTGTATCGGGTGGGCCCGCTAGGGCGGTTGAACGTGGCGCAGAAGATTGACACCCCGTTGGCCAATGCCGAGCTGCAAGAGTTCAAGAAGCTCAACGGCGGGTGGCCAGTCGAAAACACCCTATTCTACCATTATGCGCGTCTGATCGAATGCCTGTTCGCCGTGGAAAAGGTGCATATCCTCTTGGACGATCCTGACATCCTGAGCACGGAGATCCTGAACACGCGCCGGGAGTGGGTGGGCGAAGGTGTGGGTGTCATCGAGGCGCCGCGCGGCACTTTGTTCCATCATTACTGGGCGAATCGCAACGGTCAGCTGCAGCGCGTCAATCTGATCGTGGCCACCGGGCATAACAACTGGGCGATGAGCAAGGCGGTGGACAGCGTAGCGAAGACCTACATCAACGGTCAGTCCATCCGCGAGGGGTTGTTAAACCGCGTCGAAGCAGCCATCCGGGCGTATGACCCTTGTCTCTCTTGTTCCACCCATGCCGTTGGTCAGATGCCCATCATAATCGAGATCATGGACGGAAATGGCGAGGTAGTGCAGACCTTGCGGCGTGACGGCTGAGTTTGGACGTGGGGAGTTGCCCATCTCAAGTGATTTGCTCTAGCTCTCTCTTCTCCAGCGATAAGGGAAGAGGTGAAGTGCGGTGTCTTGATCGCTCGTTGAGTACCCATCTATGGAAGAAGTAGAAAACCCGCCTTTGAACAAGACACTGGTGATCGGTTTCGGCAATCCCGACCGCCAGGATGATGGAGTAGCCTGGTATGTCTTAGAGCGATTGGCGGAGCAGCTGGGGCGCACGATCTCCGAGAGCTTGGATGACGACTTGTGTCGCATGCAACCGTCCCCTATATTGGTGCGGATGCCCCAGCTGATCCCCGAAATCGCCGAACCGATCTCCTGCTTCAGACGCGTTTGCTTCGTGGATGCTCACACCGGTAGTTATGCGGAGGAAATCCATTTTATGCCTTTGCAGCCGGAGCTGCAGATCTCCCCGTTCACACACCACCTGACACCGCAAAGCTGCCTGCAGCTGAGCTTGAGGCTGTATGGTCGGGCGCCGCAGGCGGTGCTCTGCTCGGTGCGCGGGTATGAGTTCGGCTTTGGGCGCTCTTTATCCGAGAGGACGGCAGCTCTGGCGAAGGAGGCACTACAACGCATTCGGGTATGGTTGGAGGAAGCGCAATGACAGCACCCAATGGCGATGGCGACACACCCGCGGTAGACCTTTCCATGATGGAACCTGTTTTCGAGCAGTATGCCAGTCAGCCTGGCGCCCTGATCCCCGTCCTGCAAAAGGCTCAGCACATCTATAATTACCTGCCCCCGGAAGTGTTACAGCGGATCGCAGAGCGCCTGGGCATTGCGCTGAGTAAAGTATATGGCGTGGCAACTTTTTATGCCCAGTTCTACCTGGAGCGACGCGGCCGACACGTGCTCCGATTGTGTGATGGCACGGCTTGTCATGTCAAGGGAACGCCGGTATTGCTCACCGCGGTTGAGGAGGAATTCGGTGTGCAACCAGGGCAGACCACCGAAGATGGCGATCTGACGGTGGAGATCGTTTATTGCATGGGCTCATGTGCTTTGGCGCCAGTGGCTGTATTAGATGGCAAGGTCATCGGGCGCATGCGTCAGGAGACCTTGCTCCGGACAGTGAAAAGGCACATCGGCCAAAGCCGGGAGGCTTCGCAATGAGACTTGAGGGCAGCACAACGCTGGCAACGCGACGGGCGCAGGCGGTTGAGCAGTGGGAACGCAAGACCAGTGCCGATCTGTATGTAACTGTGGGGATGGGGACATGCGGCCTGGCCGCGGGCGCCACTGAGACCTTGGCAGCAGTGCAGGAAGAAATCGCCAGGCGTAGCCTGCGCGCCACCATCAATCGGGTGGGTTGTGTGGGGATGTGTTCCTATGAGCCGCAAGTTGAGCTCAGGGTACGTGGTAAACCCCAGGTAAACTATGGTCAGGTGACCGCTGAACGTGTGGCGGAGATATTTGCTGCTTATTATGAAGACGTGCCGTTGACGAAGGGAGCGATATTGGTGGGTGAGGCGAGGCCCACCGTATTCCAGCACAATGGTGCCCAGCTGCGTTCGCTGGGTTTCTATGTCCCGCAGTCTGATGCCAAGATCAACTTCCAGGCCAAGCAGCTGCGCATCGTGCTCAGCAACTGTGGCCTGATCGACCCCGAATCCATCGATGACTATTTGGCGATGGATGGCTATGTGGCACTCGAAAAGGTGCTCACAACGATGACCCCGGAGCAGGTGATCGAGGAGATGATCCGCTCGGGATTGCGGGGGCGTGGTGGCGGTGGTTTCCCCACTGGGGTCAAGTGGAGACTGGCGCGCCAGACACCGCGTTGGCCCAAATATGTGATCTGCAACGCTGACGAAGGCGATCCGGGCGCCTTTATGGATCGTTCGATCCTAGAGGGCGACCCGCATTCGGTCATTGAGGGAATGATCATCGCCGCCTATGCTATCGGCGCCCGCTATGGGTACATCTACTGCCGGGCTGAGTATCCGTTGGCTATCCGTCGCCTGCAAATCGCTCTGGAGCAGGCGCGCCAGCTAGGCCTGCTAGGTGAACATATTCTGGGCAGTGACTTCAGCTTCGACCTGTATATCAAGGAAGGCGCTGGCGCGTTTGTGTGCGGCGAGGAGACTGCGCTGATGGCTTCCATCCAGGGCGAACGCGGCCAACCCTGGCCACGCCCACCCTATCCAGCCGTGTCCGGCTTGTGGGGACAGCCTAGCAATGTCAACAATGTGAAGAGCTATGCCTATACACCGCGCATTATGCGCCTGGGTGCCGACTGGTTCAAGAGCTTGGGAACCCCAGGCAGCCCAGGCACTGCCATCTTTGCGCTGACCGGGATGGTTAACCGTACCGGACTGATCGAGGTGCCCATGGGCATCACACTGGGTGAAATCATCCATGACATTGGGGGCGGGATTATTGGTGGGCGCAAATTCAAGGCAGTGCAGACGGGTGGCCCGTTGGGGGGTTGCCTCCCGGCAGCTTATCTGAACACCGCGGTGGACTTTGATTCGCTGTGTGCTGCCGGTGCGGTGATGGGTTCCGGTGGCATGATCGTCGCCGACGAAACCACCTGCATGGTCGAGTTCGCAAAGTACTTCATGAAGTTTGCCTGTGATGAGAGCTGTGGTAAATGCCCACCGTGCCGGATCGGCAGCACACGCATGCTGGAAATATTGCAGCGCATTACGGAAGGGGAAGGTGAGCCGGAGGACTTGGACCGTCTGCACTACATCGCCGCTGGTATGCAGAGGGGATCGCTGTGCGCATTAGGTCAGCTGGCGCCGTCGCCAGTGCTCTCGGCATTGCGCCATTTTGAGGATGAATTTCGTGCCCATATCGAGGAAAAACGTTGTCCAGCGGGTGCCTGCCAAACCCTGGTGCGTGCTGGCTGTGTCAATGCATGTCCAGCAGGTGTCGACAGCCCAGCTTACCTGACATTGGTCACCCAGGGACGTTATGCGGAGGGGCTTGCGGTACATCGCGAAGCCAATCCTTTTGCGCTGGTATGTGGCCGGGTATGTCCAGCATTCTGTGAGGATCAATGCCGGCGTGGCAAGGTGGACGAGCCGGTTTCTATTCGCCTGGTCAAACGTTTTATGGCGGATCAAATGTACGCTGAACCCTGGACACCTCCGCGTTATGGAACGCCCAAGTCGGACAAGGTGGCGGTCATAGGCGCTGGCCCAGCCGGACTGACAGCAGCGCTTCGCCTGGCGCAGCAGGGATATCCGGTCACTGTATTTGAGAAGATGCCGCAACCAGGCGGTATGATGACTTATGGGATTCCGACTTATCGATTGCCGCGTGAGCCACTTTTCGCCGAGATAGATCACATCCAGCGCGCCGGGGTGGAGATCCGCTGCAATCAAGAATTGGGTCGAGATTTCACCCTTGACAGTCTTAGGGAACAGGGATACAAGGCCATTATTTTGGCAATTGGAGCGCACAAAGGACATCGCTTACACATTGAAGGTGAGAACAAACGGGGCGTTTATGCCGGTGTACACTTCCTGCGTGATATTGCTCTCGGAAATCCTCCTGATCTGACGGGTAAACGTGTAGTTATAGTCGGCGGAGGTGACGTGGCGATTGACTCGGCGCGTTCCGCCTGGCGGCTGGGCGCTCGGGAGGTGCATATACTCTACCGGCGCGAGGAGAAGGACATGCCGGCCCATAAGGAGGAGATTGAAGCTGCCCGGGAGGAGGGTGTCCAGTTCCTTTTTCTGGTCAATCCGGTCGCCATATTGGGAGGTGAAAAGGTGGCCGGGGTGCGCGTCCAGCGCCAGCAACAAGGTGAGTACGATCACAGCGGACGTCGTACGGTGCACCCGGTCCCTGGCTCAGAGTTTGATTTGCCTTGCGACGTGGTTATCTCCGCAATCGGGCAAGCAGCTGACTTGGATTGGCTGTCAGACGGGAGGATCGAGACTGACCGTATGCTTACCCTCAAGGTGGGACCAGCTTTTGAGACCACCCTGCCTGGTGTGTTTGCCGCCGGAGATGCAGTGATTGGCCCGTCGACCGTTATCCAGGCGGTTGCCCAGGGCAACAAGGTGGCGTTGGCGGTTGACTATTGGCTGAGGACCGGTCGGGTAGAGCCAGTCCTGTATCGTCCTAAATGGCACCATTACCCGCAGTATGTCCGATTAGAGGACTATGCAGAGGCGCGACGTGCCTCTCCACGGGTGATCCCCCCGGAGCAGCGCGCTGGCTGTGGTTTCGCGGAGGTAGAGCTCGGGTTTGACGAATGCACGGCTCAAGAGGAAGCTAAGCGCTGTCTGCGCTGTGATCTGGAGTGGTTGGCGCGTACAGGACAGCCGTTGCCGGAAGCGGGTTAGACAAGGGATTTTCACTGGAGATCCAAGCATGCCAATGATTCTGGATGACAGGATGGGATTACGATGGCAGTGACACTGAGCATCAACGGTCAAAAGGTCACAGCTCCTGAAGGCGCTACCATCCTGGAGGCAGCGCGCAAGGCGGGCATCCATATTCCCACGCTGTGCCACCACCCCGACCTGAGCAATGTGGGGGCGTGTCGCGTCTGCGTGGTGGAGGTGGAAGGAGCGCGCAACCTGCAGACGGCTTGTACGACGCCGGTGGCGGAGGGCATGGTCGTCCATACCGATAGCGAAGTGGTACATGCCACGCGGCGCTTTGTGCTGGAAATGCTCCTCAGCGACCATCCCAACGACTGCATGACGTGCGAGGTAAACGGTGACTGTGAGCTGCAAGACCTGGTCTATGACTATGGTGTCAAGTGGCCCGAGCATCAAGGCGTGCGCCACAATTGGGAGATCAACTCGGATCCCAATCCTTTCGTCTTCATCGACCGCAACAAGTGCATACTGTGCGGCCGGTGCATCCGTGCCTGTGCCGAGATTCAGAACCGCGATGTGTGGAATTTTGCCTATCGCGGGTTTAGGACCAAGTTGGTGGCCGGCGCCGATCAGTTCATGCTGGACGCGCGCTGCGAGAGCTGCGGCCAGTGTGTCGCCTACTGCCCGGTAGGCGCGCTGTATGACAAGATGAGCCTCGGCAAGGGGCGCGCCAATCAGGTGCAAAAGGTGCGCACGACATGCTCATATTGCGGCGTGGGGTGCAATTTTGACCTCAACGTGCGCGATGGGCGTATCGTGCGCGTGACGAGTGCCCCGGATGCGCCGGTCAACGGCATGGCGTTATGTGTGAAGGGGCGTTACGGGTACGACTACATCCATCATCCAGATCGGCTTACGACGCCTCTGGTGCGCGCGCGCTGGCTGGAGGGCGTGGAGGAGAAGCTCCAGCGCGGTGAATGGCATGTGTTCACCTCGCCGAGCTCCGGTAGAAACGGTGGCGATGGTTCCGGAGCTGACTCATTCACACCCGACACATTCATCCGGACGGATTGGGATACCGCGTTGGATGTGGTGGCGCGCAAATTCGCTGAGGAGAAGCGCCTCTATGGGCCGGCCGCTTTTGGCATGTTGGCCTCGGCGAAATGTACCAACGAGGAGAATTATCTGTTCAACAAGTTCGCGCGCCAGATTATGGGGACGAACACCATCGACCATTGTGCGCGGCTATGTCACAGCTCCAGCGTCGCCGGCCTGGCGATCAGCTTTGGCAGCGGTGCGATGACCAACACCATCGCCGATATCACGACGCAAAGCAAATGCATTTTCGTCATCGGCAGCAACACTACCGAGCAACATCCTGTCATTGGCGTCAAGGTGCGCCGTGCCAAGCGCTATCTGGGTGCGAAGCTGATTGTGGCAGACCCGCGCCGCGTGGATATCGCCGACTATGCCGACCTCTACATACGTCACAGGCCGGGCACCGACGTAGCGTTGCTCAACGGACTAATGCACATTATCATCCGAGAGGGCTGGCACGACCAGGAATTTATCGCCGCACGCACCGAGGGCTTCGAGGAATTCAGAGCGACGGTTGAAAAGTATACGCCTCAGGTGGTCAGCGAGATCACCGGGGTGCCGATCGAGCAGTTAGAGGCTGCAGCGCGCATGCTGGCGGAGAATCGGCCGGGCGCTCTGTTGTATGCCATGGGCATCACCCAGCACACGGTGGGCGTCCTGAACGTGATGAGCTGCGCGAACCTGCAGATGCTGCTGGGCAACATCGGCAAGCCGGGCAGCGGGGTCAATCCGTTGCGTGGCCAGAGCAACGTGCAGGGCGCGTGTGATATGGGCGGCCTGCCCAACGTCTATCCGGGTTATCAACCTGTGACCGACGCGGCGGTGCGCCAAAAATTCGAATGGGCGTGGGGGGTGCCACTGTCTGATCAGATCGGGTTGACAGTTACCGAGATGGTGGACGCCGCGGGGCGCGGCGACATCCGTTGCCTGTACATCATCGGCGAGGATCCGATGACCAGCGAGCCAGACCTCAACCATGTGCGTCACGCTTTGGAACATGCCCATTTCTTGGTGGTTCAAGAGCTCTTTATGACGGGGGCGGCGGAGCTGGCCGATGTCGTCCTGCCGGCGGCCAGCTTTGCCGAGAAGGAGGGCACCTTTACCAATACCGAGCGACGCATCCAACGGGTGCGCCAGGCGATCG
>JASFBB010000232.1:0-31286 GCA_036172345.1 Anaerolineae bacterium | reverse complement strand
ACCAATTGTACTGTTGACGGACGAAGCGATGCGTTTGCTTCTTGATAAGACGTACTGCTTCCTCCAGGCTGATATGCCCTGCTAAATACTCCCCCAGTTGGCGATAACCCAATCCGGACATCGCTGGCAGGCCGAGGTCATAACCTTGTGCCACCAGCCGGCGCACCTCGTCTAGGAGCCCTTCCGCCATCATACGGTCGATGCGCGCATCAGCGCGCATGTAGAGCTGCTCACGAGGCATCGTCAGGCCGATCTGGAGGATTCGGTACGGAGGCGGTTGAACGCTCTGCTGAGCACTGATGGGTTTGCCGGTCTTGAGACATACCTCCAGAGCACGGATCACGCGTCGCACATTACGGTAATCGATCCGTGCTGCTGCCTGTGGATCGAGTGCAGCCAACCGGGCGTGCAGCGCATACGCCCCAATGCGTTCTGCTTCTGCTTCCAGTTCGGTGCGCAATGTATAATCCGGCGGGACACGGGGCACTTTCCAGCCTTTGACTACGGCGTGCACATATTGGCCGCTGCCCCCCACCAAAAAGGGAAGCCGCCCACGACGCAACACGTCCTCGATCGCCGCATAGGCGAGGGACTGATACTCTGCTACTCCCAGTGTCTGATCTGGCTCAATGATGTCGATCAAATGGTGTCGTGCGACGGCTTGTTCGGCAGGGGTCGGTTTGGCCGTGCCGATGTCCATCCCGCGGTAGATTTGGCGCGAATCAGCTGAGATGATCTCACCTCTGTAACGCTGACACAGCTTTACGGCTAGAGCGGTCTTGCCGACAGCAGTAGGACCGACAATTACAATCAAGGGAGATGCCATCTCAGAGCCTTCCAAAACTATCCTGAGGATGGTCGTTGTGCTGCTCGTTACATGATAACAAGGAGCACATCAAGGGCCAGCAACACAACGGTGGAAGAAATGCGGTGGAGAGAATGCAATAGCCCGCTTCGAGTGCTCACAAAGATATCGCAAAGCGGGCTATCCAGATCGGAAGCAACTAACCTTTGACCGCACCGAACGTCAGGCCACGCACGATGTAACGCTGCGCGGTGAGTGCCAGCAACGCCGGCGGCAGGATGGCAATCAGCAAGCGCGTGGCGACGAACCAGAATTGCACACCTTGCGTGTGCTCCACACCAGCAATCACCACCGTGATGGGCTGGGCGTTGCGATAAGTGAGAATTAAAGCAAACAGGAACTCATTCCATGAGAAAGCAAAGCAAATTACCGCCGCTGCTGCGATCGCCGGGGCGGCGAGAGGCAAAGCGATGCGGAAAAAGGCCTGGAAGTGGGAAGCTCCATCCACCCAGGCGGACTCCTCCATTTCTTTGGGCAGTTCCTTAAAGACGTCGCGCAGTGTGAGCACGGCGAACGGCATTGTGAAGGTGGCATTTACCAAGATGAGCGCTAGCTGGGTGTCCAGCAGATTCAGGAACTTCATCACCAAGAAGAACGGGATGGCGGTAGCCATGGGGGGCAGGAAGCGTTGCGACAGGAACCACATCGTCATGTCTTTGTTCTTCCAGCGCCGGAAGCGGAAACGAGCTAATCCATAGCCGGCCATCGTCCCCAATGTAATGGCAACCAGCGTCGCACCTGTTGAGACGATCAAGCTATTACCAAGCGCGCGGCTGATCTCCGGCCAACGCTGGGTGAATTCGTCGTTCCAATTGGCCAGCGTGGGGGTAAACTGCAGCCACGGGATCAGCGATGGTGTGGTCATGATGACGCCCGGCTGTTTGAAAGAGGTCACGATCGCCCAGTAAAAGGGGAAAATCGCCCACGAGACGGCAATCAAGATGACCACCCACAACGCGATCTTGTCAGCAAGCGTACTCTTACCCTGATACATAATACCCTCGCCTTATTCATAGATTTGGCGCAGCCGATTGAAGAATGACAAGCTGATGAGAAGCATCACAAACAGCAAAATATAAGCCAGCGCTGACGCATAGCCAGCGTTGAAATTGCGCAAGCCAGTCAGATAAATGTAGAACGAGTACGTCTGCGTTGCTGCCCCGGGGCCGCCGCTGGTCATGCTGAAGGGGATATCCAGCATCTTGAATGCCTCAACCATGCGCAAAATGCTCACCGTGAATAGTACTGGCGTCAGCAGAGGTAATGTGATGTGCCGGAAGACATCCCAGCTGGAGGAAGTGTCGAGCCAGGCTGCTTCATAGATCTCATCAGGGAGCGATTGCAGGCCGGCCAGCAACACCAAGAAGCAGAAAGGCGTCCACTGCCAGATATCCACCAACACGATGGCGATGCGCGCTGGCCAGATGGAAGAGAACCAAGCTGGAGGATGCTCAATGCCTAATGCAAACAGGGCCGTATTAACGGCGCCAACCTGCTCGTGGAAGATGGTCAGGCCCAAGTACCCCAATGCAATGGGAGCCGTGAACAGAGGTGTGGTGAACAAAGCGCGGAAAAGGCGCTGACCACGTAACGGTCGGTTAAACAAAAGTGCCAGGGCGAGCCCTAGTGATACCGTACAGATCACGCTGCACGCCACGAAGAAGACCGTTACACCTATCGAGTTCCAGAAGCGGTAGTCGTCGAACAGAGCGCGCCGGAAGTTTTCCAGCCAGATAAAGGTCTCCGATTTGCCCAGACGCGCCTGGAAGAAGGCAAGTCGTAGGGAGTACAGTAACGGGAAGATAGTAAAACATAACACCCAAATGATGCCGGGCAACACGAATAAATATTTAACACGGCTTCGTTCCGGCATGATCCCACCCACTTTCGCAGTAATATAAGGGAGGAACCCGGACGACGGGTCCCCCCCTTTGTTTACCACTTCAGCATACCACGGGTCACGGCTGGTACCCGATCGACTCCTGGTACAGCTTCAGCAGCGTGTCCTTGCCGTAGTCCTCGACGATGCGCACCCAGTCGTCATAGGTGCGGTCCAGCGCTTCCTGCGGCGAGACCTGACCGGTGACCGCCTCGGACAGGTGCACGTCCCAGATCTCCTGCATCTCCGGCGTGCCAGGGATGCGCATGTAATTCTGGAAGATCGGGTAGTTGTAGAAGTTGTCCTGGTAAGCACCGATGAAGGCTTTAGCATCGTCGGCGTTGTAGCCACCGGCTACATACTCCTCGATCTTAGCCGTGCCATAGGGCGGGAACCAGTCGTAGGTGGTGCCCGGGTCTACGCCGGTCCAACCATAGGCCACGTTCCAGTGGTTGATCTCAGGCGTGGACTGCCAAGCGATGAAGTAGTAGGCCAGCTCGGGCTCCTTGCTGAACTTGGAGATGACCGGATGCCACGAGCACCCCACTTGGTTGCCCACCATATTGGGCTTCTCCAGATCGAGGAACTGACCCTTCTCGCGATCATAGGGATGCTTGGTGCCGGGGATACCACGCGCACCCAGCTTGCCTTGGATGACCGACTGGGTCGGATCCTGCGACAGCGAACCAACGTCACCCCAAGAGAAGGTCATCACCGCATTGCCGGACAGGAAGTCGGCCCATGCCTCACCCAAGCTCCAGCCCCACATCGCCGGCGGACCTGCCTTGGACAGCGCCAGCAACATCTCAAGCGCCCTCACATGGCCAGGCGAGTTGATGAGCGGCTCCATGGTCTCCGGGTCGAACCAGTACACGTTGTGGTACTTGGTGACCTTGGTGGGCGGATCACCCGGATAGGGGATGACCACATAGGGCGCTGAGAGGGCCATGAAGTGGAAGAAGCCCTGGCCACCGACCTTCAGGTGCAGCGTGATACCGTCATCGGGATCACCGTCGCCATTCCAGTCCTTCTTATTGAAGAACTTGGCGATATCCAGCACCTCCTCCCAGGTCTCCATCTTCACCGGCATATCGTAGCCCATTTCCTCTTTGAAGGCAGCTTGCCACTTGGGGTCTTCGATGATGTCACGGCGATAGTAGAGTACCTGAGCATCGTGGTCATTGTTGCCACCGTACCAGCGATCACCCCACTGCATCAACCGTGCTACGGCTGGAGCGACTGAATCGCGATCCCACTTGGGGAAGCGCGGATCATCGAAATACTGGTCAATTGGGATGATCCAGTCGTTGAGGATGTAGTCGCCGTAGTAGTTGGAGCAATTGATGAGGATGTCATACGTGCCAGCACCAGTCTGCAGGTCGGTGAAGATCTTCTCGCGCAGCTCGGCGAAGGGGATTTCAACAATGTCGTAGGTCGCTCCAGTGAGCTCTTCAAACTTGTTGCGCCAGAAGTAGAGCGGGCCAGAGATGGGACCACGCTGGCCACCCGAGTAGACAGCGATGGTCAGCTTCTTCCCCTTCCAAGCCGGATCCGGCTGGCCCTTGTCTGCCTTGTTGAAAGCTTCCAACGCCATCTTAGCCTCATTGGGATCGGTGGTCGGGAAGCCACTGATCATCCCAGCCTCTTCGGTCGGCTCCTGGGCCGGCGGGGCAGCCATCACCTGCGGCGCTGCCAACGCTAGCACCATTCCAAGCATGGCGATCGTAGCCAATAAACTTCGCAGCTTATTGCTCATAACCACACCTCCTTTGTGTGACGTTAAGTCATGTGAAATCGCGAAAGCTAATCTTCTCTAGAACAACTCTTCCTTTCTTCCGAGGCGCGCGTAACGGCTTTAGTTGAACAGATCTGGCTCTGTCCATCATGGCCTCGCATCCCCTTCTTTCAGCTCGGTGGATCATCACCTCCTTTCCCAATGTGGAAAAACAACCTACTTACGGCTTTTGGCATAACAGCAAATGGCACAAATACGGTGAACGTAATTGGGGAAGTTAACGAAACAATGAGACGATCTCTTGTGCTGCTCCACGTTGATTCGGTCGTCACTTATCGTCCGGAAACAGTTTGGCCGCTGCATTGCTGACCTCAATTCTCGACGACTCAACACAGTTGCACAACTGAAGCCCTAACAAAAGGTGCTCACCGCAAGGGGTGACCTATAGTATATAATACCACGTTCCTCTTTTGTCGTCAAGTCCTGCGTTCACAAGGCGTTGGGAGCGAATTGACAAATCAACCTCCTTGGGATATAGTGAGCTTAGTTAACCTTATCCGAGGAGCAGGGGCGTGTTCGGCGGTAACAAGAAACCCCCCATCGAGAAAATTGAGACAATTATCGGGCCTAACACCACCTTTAACGGCTACCTGAAGTGCGATGGCAGCGTGCGTATTGATGGCGTGTGTGAAGGTGGCCGCATCGAAACCGTCGGCAACATTATCGTCAGTGAGAGCGCTACGGTCGCCGCCGATTTGGTGGCACGCAACGTCTCCGTCAGCGGAGCAGTGAGCGGGAAGATTTATGCCAGCGGCCGATTGGAAATCCTCAGCACGGGACGTGTGTGGGGTGACGTCGAAGTGGGCTCCTTCCTACTTGATGAAGAGGGTTACTTTCGCGGCCAGATGATTATGAAGGAAGAACCCCCCAAGCCCTCTCAACTCGCTCGTAGCGAGCGCTTCAGCGCGGGAGATTTCTCCCTTGAGCGCTAGTGTGTCCTCTCCTCGCTGCGCGTCTCGACCACTTGCACAGGCAACTCTACATAGTCGCCCTGCCACGTCCCCGCAACATCGCGTGCCCTCAGCCGTTCATGGGTGAGCGGATCATAAAGGCCCACGACGAGGCGATACTGTCCAGGGGGAAGTGTAGGCGGAACGGGCAATGCCAGCTGCTCCAGCGGCCCGTAGCTCATTGTAATCACCTCGCCACGTGCCCACATACTTGTCGGCACCGGCGGCTGGGCATCTATCCCCGCAACGCGGTCCCCGACTGCATCCCACAGCTGGAGAAAAATGGTGTAGTCCGCCCACGCGCGCGGTGCAGCCTGCCAGACCAGCTGCAACGAGGTATTTGCATCCACGGAGGTATCGGACTGCACCCCCAATAGTCGAATCTGCTCCCCGAACAGAACATCCATTGGGATGTCCAATCGGGGCACTTGGAAGCGGCGTGCCTCCACCACTCCCAGCGGGCGACCGTCCACTAGCAGTCCATAGCTACCGCGCGACAGGTGCTCAGGCAACGTAAGCGTGTATGTGCTGACCACCAGGCCGTCCGCACGCCGTTTCAAATGCGCTTCTGCCACCGCAAACACTTCACCGTGGCGTTCCTCAGGACGCGCTATCAGATCATCTACCGGCTGCATCATCAAGCGCGTCGATGCCTCCGGCAATTGTGCATCGGCCAACCAGACAACCTCCACTTCCACCGCCTCTCCAACAGGCATATACGGGCGCCCCGGCCGGAAGAAAAGGGGTTGCGGCAGGACGCCACTGTCGAAAGCAGGATCACTTGCCATAGCAGGTTGCAGCGCCGGCCCCGCATATACAGCGGCATAAGGAATGCCAGCCAGCTGCACGCGGTAGAGCGGCTGTTGTGCCTCGTAGTAGCGCAGCCATATGAGTGATGGCATGCCCTCTTGCACCTGTTTGATATATACCACCACATAGTCCAGCTGACCCGCGGTCACTTCGCTGATGCGACCGCGGAAGAAGGGAGCTAATGCCGAGGGATATGCACAGCCAACACGCAGCGCATAGCTATCCGGTTGGGCTTGCAGCCAGCGCCCCACCGCATCCAGCCCTTCTCCCCACCCGATCTTGATCAGATGTGGCGCCACCAGTGCACCCCCCACAAGAGGATTGTGATAAGGGAGATAGTAGGGTGCAGTGATTCCAGCGGGCAGAATCAGCAAGGCCCCCAACAAGCCCACCACAGTCCATTTGGCAACGCGCATCCCCCGTATCGTCGCCATAATACGCCCCAGGTGGAAGAGTCCCAAGGCGGCCAGCAGGTACAGCGCAGGCCAGATCGGCAAGATGTAGCGATGACTGCGTTTACCCCCCAACGTCATAAAGAGTGTGAAGAGGATAGCGAAGGCACATAGCACTCCCTCCTCATAAGCCAAACGCCCAGAGCGCATGGTGCGCATGCCTCGAGACAGAGCAACACTCGTCACCGCGAGCCATACTGCCAATCCCAAGAGTGCCAATGGGGAGAGCTTGAAGAGGGTATGGATCGGGTAATAGAGTAACCCCAATTGGGGCACCAATCCTGCATCTTCAGCCATTAAGGGGCTTGTGCGCGTGGCAGAGAGGAAGGCATTATGTGCGACGGAGTAAGGCATAGCAATGGGTTGTTGCCATGCCGCCGGCCACAGGACAATGAACACCACTCCGGCCGCCCCACTCCACAACAGCCATCCTGCCAGACCGTCACGCAGCCATCGCCAGGCATTCTGCCAGCGATTATGGTGCCGCGCGGATGCCTGCGCTATGCCTTCACCGCCTATGGTGGGCGACAACACGAAGCTCGCCGCCCCCAAGAAAGGCAGCAGAAAAAGCGTGGGTGCCTTGCTTAACATCGCCAGGCCGCCCAGTGCGCCGGAAATAGCCAGCCAACCCAACCACTTCCGCCGTGTCTTCTGCCGCCATGCCACCAGGTAGGCCAAGAGGGCCATGCCAGTGGCCAGTCCTGCTGGTGCATCGTGGCCCAACACGCGCGTAAGGGCGATCAATTGGGGATCGAGCGCGAGGAGCACGCCGAAGATGAACGCGACACGGGCATCGACCAAACGACGGGCAAGCACGTACGATCCGGCCACAGCAGCGCTGCCCAAAAGGATCATAAGCCAACGCACTGCTACCAGCACATTCAGATCGGCACGAAATTCAGGCAACGTCGCCAGCCATTCGGTCAGCGCCGCAGAGCTGCCTGCCTTGCCCAAGGCATAGAAGGCGCTCAATCCCAGCGCGCCTACCCATGTGGTGGTGACCGCGGGGGTCAGATTGACAGCAGTGCCCGCCAAGTCACCCCGCTCCAAGGCGAGCAGGAATTGGGCGGAGCGATACACCCATTTCGCTTCGTCAACGGTGGCAAAGGCATCCAGCTGGAGCACACGGGGCACCAGCGCGATCACGAGGATCACTAGCATCCCTGCAAGTGAGATGAGGCTCCCGCGTTCCCTGAAAGACAAATGTCCATTCACGGTATGTGCCCCAGGTGTTAAGGATGCGCTACATCAGTGGGATCATTGTGGAGCACAGTATTCTGTTGCATAGCCCGGGCTGCTTCGTCAGGGGTCATGTTTCCGTCCAGCACGGCACGCAGGGGCTGCCGCATCGCCTCAAGCACATAGTTGGCATCCACGCCCAATGGCAGCGCACGTCCCATCTGCATCTGCTGCGCGCTGACTCGCAAGTGGGGATCGCTCAGAATGCGTATATCTTGCAACGCCTCTCGATGGGTGGGCAACGCATTGAAGCGCAGCGCCCAGCGCACCTGGCGCTCTGGCGCGAACACATAGCGTAGCCAGTCAGCTGCCGCACGTTGTGCGGTCAGCGGCAGATCGCGGCGCACCATCCAAAAACGCCCTGCCACCAACGGGGTTGCGGTGCAGTCTGGCGTACCCACCATCGGAAGTGTCGCTGCTGCCCAATCCAACGTTGGCTCCTGTTCCAATTCTCCCAACGCCCAATCACCATCCAAGAGCATCGCTGCCTGGCCCTCCATAAACATGCGACGTGCAATATGGTGGGTAGCCAAAGGAGCGATTCCCCTGCGCGGGTGATGCCAGTCATGATACAGGCCCAGCGCACGCACCATTGCCGGTGTATCGAGGGTGAGATGGTCACGTGCATTTGTCAGCCACTCCCCACACGTGCCCAACCACGGGATCACCCATAGCGGATCATAGCTGTTCAACGCCAAACCCCAGCGCTCCGGCGGGTCGGTGAGCGAGCGTGCTAACTCGGTCAGTGCAGCCACATCTGCAGGGGGCACAGCAACCAGCTCGCGCCGGTAATACAATAGCAAATGAAACCCCAGTGTATCGGCCAGCCCCCATAACTGGCTGTCTCGCGTGGCTGCCACCCGTGCGGGCGTCACCAGCCTGCTCAGCTCACGTCTTGTCAATAGATTCTCAAGAGGCAGTAACAGTCCCTGGCGCTGCAAGGTGGCCAGCAAGGTGGCATCACCCAAGAGGATGTGCCATCCCTCCGACGCTCCCGTTGCGAGCATCTCCGACCATGTATGCGCATCCTCACAATGCCGCACGATAAGCGTTGTCCCAGAGTGTTGTTCTTGGAACTCGGCAGCATCCTGGCGCAGCGCACGTGATGGTCCGGGTGATAAGCACTCCCACACTTCCAAAGTGACGTTTGTTTCGACAGGGTGGACGGTGGATGTCCGCATCGGCAGTGGTGTCGGAGCAGGCGAGATGCTCAACACAGGCGAGGCCACCCCAACGGGCAGCGATTTCACTGGAGACATAGCCCTTCCCATCGAAGGGCTCGGCAGGAAGACACCGCCGGCAGCCAGCCATGCCGCTAACAGGATCCATCTCAACCATGTGCCCATCTTGGCAACCCATGCCACGCCGCGCGTTCCAATGTATGTCATCGTGGAGATCACGAGCTGGGACATTGCTTGTAGGATACCATCAACCTGACGGCTTCACCAAAGTGCTGCGAGCTCAAATTTCGGTGGTATGTCCTTCGCGGTGAGAATTCATTTCATAGGAGAGGGCGTCGCCGCTGCCACAGCACCCCCTTGTGCGGCGCCAGCAGAAAGACGAGCACAAAGAGCACCGTCGCCGTCAACACCACCGCCGCGCCCGAGGCCACATTGAAATAGAAGCTCAGATACAGGCCGACGACGCCCGAGAAAGCGCCCAACCCAGCCGCCAGCACCATCATGCGCGACAGCCGCCGTGTCACCAGGTAGGCTGTCGCACCTGGCGTGACCAACATCGCTGCTACCAACCCCACTCCGACGATCTGCAACGACACGACAATCGTCAGTGCCAGCAGGATTAGCATAAGATGGCGCAAAAGGTTGGTGGGCAAGCGCAGTGCCGCCGCATGCACAGGGTCGAATGAAAGTACCAGGAATTCTTTATAAAGAAGCACAATTGTGGCCAGCACGACGCACGCCAACCCGCCGATGAGCCACAGATCGCCCGGACTGACGCCCAGCACATTGCCGAACAAAATGTGGGTCAGATCGACCGCATATGTGCGGATGGTGCTGATCAGCAGCACACCCAATGAAAGCGAAGCGGCGAAGAGGATGCCGATAGCGGTATCTTCCTTGATGGTACCCGGACGTGAGAGGAAGGCGATCCCTAGTGCCACGGCGATTCCGGCCGCCAACGCCCCAACCGTCAGGTTGATTTGCAACAGGTAGGCAATCGCCACACCAGGCAGGATGCCGTGCGCCAGTGCATCCCCCAGGAAGGCCATCGAGCGCAACACGATGTAACAGCCCACTACAGCGCACAAGACGCCCACCAGTACCGAGGCGATCAAGCCGCGCTGCATAAATCCGTAGGACAGCGGTGCGACCAACCAGTCGAACAACATCATTGTCGTCTGGGAGGAATGCTTTGCTCGGGCGGGCAACAGTGGCTGGCGGTTGCCACACGCGCTCCCCCGCCACGAGGTTCGAGCCAGAACACTTGCCCGCCGAACGTCTCCGTGATCGTCTCGGGCGTCAGCACCTCTTCCGGTGGCCCATAGTGGATCAGCCGCCGGTTGAGCAAGATCACCCGGTCGAAGTAGGTGGCTGCCAGGTTCAAGTCATGGGTGGATAACAGCACGGTGACCTGGGCATCGCGCAGACGGTCAAGCACCTGGAGCGTAGTCTCCAGCGTGGCAACATCGATGCCGGTGAAGGGTTCATCCATCAGCAGGATGTGGGGCTCCTGGGCAAGTGCGCGCGCCAGGAAGGTGCGGCGTTGTTGCCCACCGGACAAATCGCCAATGGGACGTTCCGCCAGTTCAGCAATGCCCAGCTGTTCCAAGCTGCGCTGCACGATGGCCCGATCGTGCGCGTCAGGGCGCCGCAACCATCCCAGGTGGCCATAGCGGCCCATCATGACCACATCGGCCACGGTGACCGGGAAGCGCCAGTCCACCTCCTCGCGCTGGGGCACATAGGCGACGCAATCGTGGTGTGCTCCCAGCGGCTGGCCGTGGATGAAAATCTGTCCCGCTCGTAGCGGCACCAGTCCCATCAGCGCTTTGAACAGGGTGGACTTGCCGGCGCCGTTCGGCCCCACCACCGCCGCCCGTGCTCCATGGGGCACCTGCACCGTCACATCCTCCAGCGCGAGGTGCCCCCCATAGACCACTGTCACATGATGGAGCTCCAGGCGGGCAGGTTCCTCGGGCAGGGAAACCATACCCCTGAGTCTGTTGCGTTGCCGGGTCATTTGACCACCGTCTGTTTCGCTCCTGAATCCTGACGCAGCGCTTCCACAATGCGCATGGTATTATAACGCATCATGTCCAAATAGGTGGGCGCCGGGCCATCCGCCGGGCTGGGCGAATGGGTGTAGAGCCCGCTGACCACTTGCACACCCGTTTCGCGTGCGATCTGCTCCGCCAGCTGGGGGTTGCTCCCCGTCTCCAGGAAGATGGCCGGCGCGCCGGTCTCGCGGATGAGGTCGATCAGCTGGGCAAGTTGCTGAGCGGATGGCGAAACCCCTGTGCTCACTCCTGGCAGGATCGTGCCCACGATGCGGAAGCCGTAACGGTCGGCAAAGTACCCAAAGCTCTCGTGGTTGGTCACCAGCAGGCGACGTTCCGGCAGCACCTGCGCTACCTGTGCGGCGATCCATTGATCCAGCTCCTGCAGCTGCGCAATGTAGGCACCCGCGTTCTGGGTGTAGAGGGTGGCACCCGCCGGATCCACTTGGCTCAGGCCATCGCGGATGTTTTCTACGTAGTGGATGACGTAGTTCGGGTCGAGCCAGAAGTGAGGATCGCCTTCACGATCCATTTTGGGACGCTCTTCCCCAGCTATCCCCTCCGAAGCAGGTTCAGAGGTGCCCTGGCTTGTTGGAGTGTCTCCAGCGTGTTCTGCCTCCGCGCCCGTTTCACGCCGCCCCCGGGGTGTCAGCCCCTTGGTCGCCTCGATCAGCTGATAGCTGCCGCCGGCACTTTCCAGCAGGTCTTGCAGGAACTCCTCCAGCCCAGCGCCGTGAATGATCACCACGTCACTTTCGGTGAGCATACGCAGGTCGCTCGGCGTCGGCTCGAAGCTGTGCGGATCCACACCCAGAGGAATGAGTGAAGCTACCTTGAGGCGCTCACCGGCCACATTCTGCGCGATGTCGGCGAGGAAGGGTTCGATAGCTATCACGCGCAATGGCACGTCCCCTGGCATTGCCGGCGGCGTGGGCGTGGCGGCATACACGCGCATGCCAGGCAATGCCCCCAGGACGAGCCACAATCCCACCAAAAGTCCACTCAATATGCTTTTGATGCTCTTAAGTGTCATTGTACTATCCTCCCCTTGATTCTAAATGAGAAATGATCTCACTTAAACCCAAACCACATAGGACAGAAACCTATCGCACCCCATAGATGTTCCTTACACGCGCGTCCGACATGTGTGGCAGATGCCGTAGAATTCCAACAAGTGGCTACGGATCTGGAAGTCGAAGCGCTCCGCCAGCTCGACGGCGAGCTGATCCACACCGCAGCGTTCGAATTCGAAGACGGCGCCGCAAGCACTGCATACCAGGTGATGATGGCCCCCCTCGCCGCTGACATAGCGCTGGGCGGTGTCGTTCAGCAAGATGGGGCGGATCAGGCCCAGGTTGGTAAGCAGCTCAAGCGTGCGATAGACCGTGGCCCGGCTGAGGAGCGGATAGATTTGGCGACTCAGTGCCCATACTTCGCCCGAGCTGAGGTGTTCCCCTTCCTGCTCCAGCACCTGGATGATCGCCTTGCGTGGCGCCGTCAGCTTGTATCCGGCGCGTTTGAGCGCCTCTGCGAGATGTCCTGATGGTTCCATCACTTGTTCAAGTGAGAAATTGTCTCAATATATTACCCAGTATAGGGATGCTTTGAGATTTGTCAAATGGGGAGACAGAGGACGGGCACGCACCCCCGATTTGGCATGCTATGGCCGAGCGGGGTATAGTACCCAAGTGCCGCGGCACATTCCATATTCTTCCACTATAGCAACGATCCCGCGCAGCCTTCGGATGAGGGATGATGAACGATCAGAACCCCACAGCACGCGTTCCACTCCGACAGCACTTGGCCTGGTGGGGGGTCGACCGCAAGCTCCCCGGTGATGCTATGGTGCTGGATTTCATCCAAGCGTATGCCGCTCGACTTGCCACTCAATTGCCCCATCCCAAGTCGCAAGTGGACTGGTTGACACGCGCTGCTGAGATCACTGCCCACTTACGCCGTTCGCTGGGCCTGGACCGACTGGCACCTTATCAGACTCCCCTGAGCGCACAGGTGGTGGGTGTCCTCCCGCGTGCCGGTTACAACCTCGAGAAAGTGACCTACGCGACGCTGCCTGATCTGTGGGCGGCCGCGCACGTTTACGTGCCAGCTAATCTACACGCTCCAGCACCTGCGGTGCTCTTCGCGCCGGGTCACTGGATGGAAAATGGGAAGCTAGAGCCCGATATCCAGATATGTTGCGCCAACCTGGCTTTGCGCGGCTTTGTCGCGTTGGTCTATGATCCCATCGGTCAAGGCGAGCGTCTGGGCGATTGGATGGAACATGGGCACCTGGAACCCCTGCTGGTGGGGGTGAGCCAAGCCGGGTTTATGGTCTGGGAGAGTATGCGCGCGTTGGACTATCTCCTCTCTCGCCCCGATGTCGACAAGACACGTATCGGGATGACCGGTGCATCCGGCGGCGGACTGAACACCTTTTACACCAGCGCCCTGGACGCGCGCATTGCGGTCAGCGTGCCGGTCTGTTTTGTCACCACCTTTTACCAGATGATGACCGCCGAACGCGACCGCAATTGGGAGGACGGGGTCGACCTATGCAATCAGGTGCCGGAGGTGATGGCCTATGCCGAGATGAGCGACATCGGCGGCCTATTTGCCCCTAAGCCGCTCTGCCTAATCGCCGCACGGCACGATTGGATGTTTCCCATCACCGGGACACGTGCGGTATACCAGCGTCTGCGGGAGGTCTATCGCTTCTGGGAAGCCGAGCAAAACGTGCGACTGGTCGAGGTGGATGACGAGCACGGCTACACTCAACCGATGCGTGAAGCCATGTACGGCTGGATGATGCACTGGCTGCAGGGCGAGGGAGGTGGAGAACCTTCGCCGGAACAAACGTGCGATCTTCTGCCGGCACCTTATCCCCCTGCCTTGACCTACATTGCGCCACCGGAGTGCGCTGATTTGTCCATCTTGCGTCGCCGTGATGAATATCCGCGCGAGAATCCGGGCTGGTGCTTCCCTTCTGGCCACGCTCCACCGTGTGGCCCGGCCATTACCCATCTGACGCAGCGCATCGCCGCAGACTTGCCCGTGCCCACGCTGCCCGATGCGGCCATGTGGCTGGTGCAGCGCGCCGAGCTGCTGGCACGCACACGCGCTCTGCTGGGTCGTATGCCGGCGGATCATCCCCTGGTCAAGGATCGCACGTATAACCAGGTGCTCTACGATGGGTTGTTCGCCGAGCGCGTGGTCTTCGAGAGCGAGCCCGGCATCGAACTGCCTGCCATGTTCCTGGCGCCGGCGGACTGGCAGCATTATCTTCCGGCGGTGATCTACGTGGACGAGTGGGGCAAACAGGTCAGCCTGGAGACCGGCATCGTGGATGCTTTGCTGCATGCGGGACTGGCCGTGTTGGCGGTGGACGTGCGCGGAGTAGGTGAGACGGCCGTCAGCGATTTTGAGGCTGCTACAAACGCACTGATGAGTGATCGCCCCCTCTTCGGTCAGCGTGTGTGGGATGTGTTGCGCGCGGTGGATTATCTATGGCGACGCATCTACATCGGGGTACAGATCGACAAGGGACGTATCGGCTGCTTGGGACGCGGGCTTGGCAGCCTGTGGTGCCTCTACGCCGCTGCGTTGGACGAGCGGCTGGCTGCGACCGCGTTGTGGGAGGCACCCCTTTCCTACCGCGATCTGATCGTGGAACGACCCGGCTTCCCACCCAGCGCCTATCTTTTTGATGCGCTCCACTGTGGCGACCTGCCCCAGGTGATGGCCCTCGTCGCCCCGCGTGCCTTGCTGGTGGCCGACCCCGTGGATGGAGCACGTGTGCCGCTGACGGAAGCAGCGGGCATAGCAAAGCTGGAATGCCCGCGGCATATATATGAGCAGGTTGTTGCCCGGCCGCACGTCTGGCAGGTGCGTGCAACACCACAAGGCACACCCCCAAGCGTTCTGGCCGCCTGGTTGAAGGAGCAGCTGAGCGCCTCACAATAATCCGCTGTGCACTATAAGCTACATTGGGAGGGAAGTGATGATGGACGCAAAACAGGGCTGGGAACATGCGCTGGCCGGCAGTGCATGGCTGTTGCAACACCAGCGCCCGGATGGCAGCTGGGAGGAACTGCCCGATCCGCAACTAGGTGCCTTCTACAAGGGCAGCTGGGCTTTCGCCCTGACTGGTCAGCCGATGGCGGCACACCGCCTGCTCAACCACGTGCGCGGGCGCTATATGACCCCGGACGGTGACTTCGTGCCACGTACTGCTCTTATTCATCAAGTGGCTCACTACCCCTACATCAACGCCTACTTTGTCATCGGCAGCATGGCGGTGGGGCGCTATGAGATTGCTATGCCAGCGATGCGCTTCCTGGCAGCGCAGCAGGATGCACGCAGCGGTGGTTTCTTCTCGATCCCAACGCCGCCGGGCGCATCGGGTGGCACGGATGCCATCTCTACCTCGGCGGCTGGGGTCGCCTGTCTGGCCGCCGGACATCTCGAGGCAGCACGTCGCGCCGGCGACTACCTGGCCGACATCTTGGAGCGACAAAGCGACACTCCCACTTACTTCTACACCGCCCTGACACCCGACGGAGCGCTGGACACAGCGGCATCCGAATCAGAGGTACGTTGGTGGCGGGTGATCGACCTGCATGCCCCCGATCAATGCTGGTATGCGCTCGGGCTGCCCTTTGCATTTCTCCTCCTGCTCTACCAAGCAAGTGACCAGACGCGCTATCGCACCGCTGCTGAGGCCTACTATGCTCTGCTGGAACGTTGTGTTAATCCATGGGAGGCTCCTTCCAGTGGCAAAGCTGCGTGGGGGTGCGCTATGCTCTACCGCATTACTGGCGAAACGCGCTACTGCGAGGCGGCTCTGCGGGTAGCGCGTTATATCATCGGCCATCAGGAGGCAGACGGCCACTGGGTTCTGGCCAAGGTCAAAGGCATGCCAGCCGCTGCTATGCTGGACAGCGTTGACTTTGACGTGACCGCCGAGTACACCTTGTGGTTGGGGTTGATCGCCAGCCATATCCTGGCCCGCGATGCCGGATGAAACACAGCGTGGTGGACATCACCACCTCTGCAGTGTGCAGCGATCAAGCGAAGCGCCCTGACTTTGAGTGTACATTTAGCGGGACTCGCTTTGAAAAGTCAATCGTGATTGCGCACTAACCGGTTTGGTCCCCAAACATATAGCACCACCGCAACCACAATAGCCAAGAGCACGATGGTAAAGCCAACAACGGAGAGGCTTACCCGCATACTGGGTAATGCTATCCATATAGCCCAATTCACAGAAGTGTGAAATAGCATAACAGCCAGGATGCTGCCGCCCGTGTTGTTGTAAATCCAGGTGAACAGGATCGTGGTCAGCACCATCTCGACCATCAACGCCCCGAAGAGCGGCGGAGTGTTGACCAAGAACTTGTCCGGGATGAAAATCAGAGGGAAATGCCACAGCCCAGAGACTACAGGGGCTCTCTCAAATTGGACAATCGAGCGATTTTATGCGATCGTTTTCCTCGCCATGAATCTCGATCGGCGGCTGCTGCGCGAGACACGCCAAGCTACTCCCTCCTTGTTGGCTGTGGCGCTGTGCTATTGGCTGGCGGGCGTACTGCTGGTGGGGCAAGCGTGGGTGCTCAGCCAGGTGGTGGCACAGGTGTTCCTGGAAGGTGCCACGCTGCACGATGTAATGGTCTGGCTGGCTGTTTTCGCCGCGTGCGCAGCGGTGCGCAGCGCTCTGGTGTGGTGTGGACAGGTGGCAGCGCAGCACTTGGCCGGCGCGGTAAAACGCAACCTGCGTGCCCGCTTTGCCGCGCAGCTGATTGCCCTGGGACCGGCCTACGCACAAGGCGAACGCAGCGGTGAACTGGCCACCACCGCGCTGGAGGGTATTGAGACGCTCGACGCCTACTTCGGCCAGTACCTGCCCCAACTGTTCAACGCAGCGCTGGTGCCGCTCACCTTCTTGTTGCTGATTGCCCCGCTCGACCCCATCTCCGGCATCCTTATGGCGGTCACTGCGCCGCTCATCCCCTTCTTCATGGTGCTCATCGGCAGCCAGGCGGAGCAGCTCACGCGACGACAGTGGCGTGCACTGCGCTACATGGGCGCCCACTTCCTAGACGTGTTGCAGGGGCTTACCACACTCAAGGTGCTGGGGCGCAGCGCGGAGCAAACCGAGACAATCGCGCGTATCAGCGATGAATACCGCCGGCGCACCATGGCTGTCCTGCGCGTCACCTTTCTCTCCGCTTTGATGCTCGAGATGCTCGCCACTCTGGGCACAGCCATCGTCGCGGTGGAGGTGGGATTGCGCTTGCTGTACGGCAGCTTGAGCTTCCGGCATGCTTTCTTCGTACTCCTGTTGGCGCCCGAGTTCTACATGCCGTTGCGCACCTTGGGCGCCCGCTTTCACGCCGGCGTCGCCGGCGCCACAGCGGCGCAACGCATTTACCAGGTGTTAGGAATGCCTATCGCAACCCCATCGGTCGAAGCGCTGCCCGCTGTGCCACGCATCACCTCCGTGGCTGCTGAGAAGACGTCTCCACATGTGTTTGCGGCGCACACCCCCATCCATTTTGCGGACGTCCACTTCGCCTATGAGGACGGCGCGCGGCCGGCACTGCGGGGGGTCTCCTTCGATCTGCTCCCTGGACAGAAGGCAGCATTGGTGGGGCCAAGCGGCAGCGGCAAGAGCACCATCGTGCAGCTGCTGTTGCGCTTCATCGAGCCTCAGCAAGGTAGTATTTACGTGGGAGATGTACCACTGGTCTCGATAGACCCGGTGTGGTGGCGCACGCAAGTGGCATGGGTGCCCCAGCAGCCCTATCTCCTGAACGCTTCGGTGGTGGACAACATCCGTCTGGGGCGGCCGGACGCCACCATAGAAGAGGTCATCGCTGCAGCGCGCCTGGCGCATGCCGAGACCTTCATCCGGGAATTGCCTGAAGGATACGACACCTTGATCGGGGAACGCGGCGCGCGCTTGAGCGGCGGTCAGGCACAGCGTATTGCCATTGCACGTGCATTCCTGAAAGATGCACCACTGCTCATCCTGGACGAAGCCACCTCCGGCTTGGATGCACATCATGAAGAACTTCTGCAAATGAGCCTCGCTCAGCTGATGCATGGACGCACCGTGCTGGTGATTGCCCACCGTCTGACCACCACGCAGAATGCTGATGTGATTTGGGTGTTGTCGGGCGGGCGCATTGTCGAATATGGCCAGCATCGCGAACTGCTGGCGCGTCAGGGATTGTACTACCAGATGGCCACCGCCTACGGCCCGATACAGGGGATAGCATAATGATACCTTACCGAGAAGCACCTACGCAATCGCTCTCGGAAACTGGCCGAGGGATCCCGACAATGACAGGGACGCCTTGTCGTCTGGTGCGGCTGATCATGCCATATGTCCCGCGCATGATACTCGCACTGTTAGTCGGTTTCGCCACCATCGCTAGCAGCGTCGGCCTGATGGCCACCGCAGCGCATATCATCGCCAGCGCGGCATACCATCCACCACTGGCCGCGTTGCAGGTAGCGATTGTAGGGGTGCGCTTTTTCGGCATTGCACGGGGTGTGCTGCGCTATCTAGAACGCTACCTGTCGCATCAAGTGACGCTGCGCCTGCTTGCGCATCTGCGCGTCTGGTTCTACCGGGCGCTGGAACCGCTGGCGCCGGCACGTTTGCTGCACTATCGCAGCGGTGATCTGCTCAGCCGCATCGTCTCCGACATTGAGACGTTGGAGCATTTCTACTTGCGTGTGCTGGCGCCGCCCGGCGTCGCACTGTTGTGCGCTGTGTTGATTGGGGGATTCATCGTCCGTTACGACACGCTGGCTGCCATTGTGGTGCTCGCCTCTCTGCTGGTGACTGGCGCACTGCTGCCTGGTGCGACGCGTCTGCTCAGCCGTTCTCCCGAACACCAGCTGGCGGACGCACGTGCATCGCTCGCCGCCGCGCTGGTGGATGCCATTCAAGGTCTGGCCGATTTGCTCGCTTTCAACCAAGCGCCGGAGCAGCATACCCGGCTAATGCAGCTAAATGATCACCTCCTCCAAATCCAAGCACGCATTGTGCGTCTTGCTGCCCTGAATGATGCCTTAGGAGGATTGCTCGCCAACCTGGCAGCTGCTGCTCTGTTGATTGTCACTGTTCCGTTGGTACGCGAAGGCCGCCTGGACGGAGTGAGTTTAGCGGTGTTGCTGTTGGCAACGTTGGCCAGCTTTGAAGCAGTGGCTCCCCTGCCGGCTGCGTTCCAGCAGCTGGACAACAACTTGGCCGCGGCGCGTCGCTTGTTCGAGGTTATCGACGCTACACCAGCCGTCCAAGATATCGCCCCCGCCTCACCCCAGCCGGTCGATTATAGCTTAGAGGTGCAAGCGCTACGTTTCCGTTATGCACCCGATGCACCGCTCGCACTGGATGGCATCACCTTTCGTGTGCCCGCTGGTGGACGGGTCGCTCTCGTCGGCGCCAGCGGAAGCGGCAAGACCACCTTGGTCAACCTTCTGCTCTGTTTTTGGGAGTATTCGGAGGGAAGCATCCGCCTGGGCGGATATGACCTGAGAGCATATCGTGCCGAGGATGTGCGTCGTCTGATCGGCGTCGTGACCCAATACACCTATCTTTTCAACGGCACGTTGCGCGAGAACTTGCTGTTGGCGCGTCCTGAGGCGGATGAGACCGCACTGTGGCACGTCTTGGAGACGGCTCAGCTCGCCGACTTCGTGCGCCATCTGCCCGATGAGCTGGAGACCTGGATCGGTGAACAGGGGGTACGCCTGAGCGGTGGAGAGCGACAGCGCCTTGCGATCGCGCGTGTGTTGCTGCGTGATACGCCCATCCTCATCCTGGATGAGCCGACGGCCAACTTGGATGCGCTCACCGAACGTGCGTTGTGGCACGCCCTCGAGGTCTTGATGCGCGGGCGCACCTGTATCATTATCACCCATCGCCTGGCCGCCCTGGAGGGAGTGGACGAAGTGCTGGTGCTCCAGGCCGGGCGTATCGTGGAGCGCGGTCACCACAGCGAGCTGCTGGAGCACGACACCCTCTACCGGCGCATGTATCGTCTGCAGACCGCGCTGCTGGCATAGCGGGAGACAGCCTTCAGTCGCGCGGTCTGATTTTGCCCTTTGGATTATTGTGTGATACAATAAATTTTTGTGAATATGAACACCCCCATGCCTATTGGGACGATTGAGCGCATAGGCATTATTTATGATATGGTGACACCAGTTTTTCGTATAGGATTGATTCCCCAATGGCAAACGCAAGCGAGCTGATCCGTTCGATTGAGAAGACAAGAGAAGATATCCCCGCGCTCCAAACAGGGGATACAGTGAGAGTGCACACGCGCATTGTAGAAGGCGACCGCGAACGATTGCAGGTGTTCCAGGGCATCGTGATTCGTCAACAGGGCACCGGTGCAGCGCGCACGTTCACTGTGCGCCGTGTTGCCTCCCACGGGATCGGAGTGGAGCGCACCTTTCCGTTCCACTCGCCGCGCGTCGAGAAGATCGAGGTAGTGTCCCATGCGCGGGTGCGGCGCGCCAAGCTCTATTTTCTGCGCGGTCGACGTGGTAAGTCCGCCCGGCTGAAGGAAGAACGCCCCCGCGCCTGAGAACATACGTCGTGGGGCGTCTATGGCGATTGCTGCAACCCTTGATCTTGAGCGAGCACTATACAAGCGGGGTCACCGTTTCATCGCCGGGTTGGACGAAGCGGGGCGTGGAGCATGGGCTGGACCAGTGGTGGCGGCAGCTGTGGTGTTGCCGTTGGAACGCGTCGATCTGAGCTCATTATTAAACGGCGTGTGTGATTCCAAGCAGCTCGCTCCCCATGTGCGCGTTCAAGTGGCGCAGTGCATCTGGGACGTCGCATTGGCAGTGGGTGTCGGAGTCAGTGCACCGGCAATGATCGATCGCGAAGGGATTGTACCCGCTACGCGTCACGCCATGATGCAGGCATTGCGGCGACTGTGTATTGCGCCCGAAGCGCTGGTGGTGGACTATATGCGATTGCCTCAAGTGGATCTGCCGCAGTACGTTATGCCCCACGCAGATGCGCATCATCTATGCGTTGCCGCTGCTTCAATTATCGCCAAGGTGACGCGCGACCGATTGATGATGCTCTTAGCACAACGCTATCCCGGTTACGGATTCGCCACTCATAAGGGCTATGGCACACCCGATCATTATCGCTCCCTGATACAGCGAGGTATCACCCCGATCCATCGTCGCTCTTTTGCGCCGGTGCGCACGTTGGCGGGAGGATGTGAATGGATGACCCACCTTGACGAATTCGATAATCAGGAGCATACTTGTTAAAGTTGTCCGCCACCCGCGGGGATGGATTTATATAAAAACTTTTATCAAAGGCCAGGGAGGACATCTATGTATAAAATCATCATCGACTGGGACAAATGTCAGGCATGTGGGGACTGCGTAGATAGCTGCCCCAGCGAGGTGCTGGTCATCACACAGAAGGATGGCAAAGATGTTGCGGAGGCCGTGCGTCCTGAGGACTGCATCGGCTGCGAGGCGTGTGTAGCCGCCTGTCCTGAGGAAGCTGTCACCGTGACGGAGGAATAGCAGCTGCCCGGAGTGGTGTAGTCTTGTATTGTGATTGCATTAGAAGTCCGAGCCACGGCGTCCGGGGCCGTGGCTCGCGTCTTAAATCTATTCAGTTGCTTAAGGTAACCAAATCAGCCCGCTCAGATTAACTATCGTTCACCGATAGGGGTGTTCACGCTGGCCTTCGTTACCCCAGACCTATCGTGCACTATCCTCGTGCTACGGATCAAACGTTTCCCTTTCTTCTGAGCGGCACCTTGCTGACTACTATCATTATACCACAAGTAGGGAGCCGCTTCAAGATAGATTTTGTTAATATTTTCGCGATCGTTGTGCCTGGTCGAGAGCGTGCAAAGTGCTCATCTTAGGAAATAATCCCCAAAACCTCCTATGCTGCAGGAGAAGGTGTGGTTGAGCCCACAGTGTTTGTCCCCAAGTTGAACTCCGCGTGCAAAGCACGCACAGCATTATCGGCATCGCGCCGATCCACCACTATGGAGATGTTGTACTCGCTTGACCCCTGGGCGATGGCAATGACGTTGATATGTTCCCTCCCCAAAGCGCCAAACACTTTGGAGGCGATGCCCGGCGTGCCCCGCATGCCGGCGCCGACAACTGTCAAGATAACGATATTGTCCTGCGCGATGATATTCTCAATGTCCTGGCGTTCCAGCTCACGTGCCATTTCCTCGCGCAGGGCGGTCAGGACACGCGGCGCATCGCTGGTGGGCACAACAAAGCAGATGCTCTGCTCAGAAGAGGACTGGCTGATCATCAGCACATTCGTTCCCGTCCTGGCCACCGCTCCAAACGCGCGGGCAGCGACACCGGGTACTCCAAGCATGCCAGAGCCTTCAATCACGATCAAGCTCAATTCTTTGATGGCCGTCACCGCTTTCACACGCTTGTCACCTCCATTCGATTCACGGGTGATTAGAGTGCCAGGATGTTCTGGTTCGAATGTGTTGAGGATGCGCACCGGTATGCCGGTGCGCTTGGCAGGCCGGATCGCTTGGGGATGCAACACTTTGGCACCGAAATAGGCCATCTCGCCCACCTCTATATAGGACAGATAAGGGATAGTCCGCGCATCAGGCACCACGCGCGGATCGGCGGTCATCACCCCGTTCACATCGGTCCAAATCCACACCTCATCCGCGGCAATGGCACAACCCAGGATGGTCGCCGAATAATCACTCCCTCCACGCCCCAGAGTGGTGGCGATGCCCTTCTCGGTTGCACCGATGAACCCAGTAACTACCGGTACGATCCCGGACTCGAGCAAGGGGATCAAGAGGTCCTGACTGCGACGCGTCGTCTGGGGCATCAGAGGACTGGCCGCCCCAAAATTGTCATCGGTGACGATGAGCTGAGTGGCATCAAGGGCGCGTGCAGCGATACCTCGACTCTCCAAGATGGCTGCCACCTGGCGCACGCTCATTCGTTCACCCATTCCGGCGATGACATCCAGGGCGCGCGGGGTCAGCTCGCCCAAAACTTTGATGCTGTGACACAGGGAGTCGAACTCGTCGAGAAGCGACTGGATAGTACTTAATACTTCATCGTGCACTCTGGGGTCGCTCAGGAAAGTGTCGAGGACTTCCCTATGGCGTCGCAACATTTCTTGGTGTAGCTGGCGTGCCGTCTCGGTGTCGCCTTGCACCGCCTGGCGAGCGCCTTTGAGCAACATATCGGTCACCCCGCTCATCGCCGACACGACCACCGCCACTCGGTCGCCGCGCCGGACGCTGCGCGCTACAATGTCAACCACTTTCTCCAAAGCAGTTACACTGCCCACTGAAGTGCCGCCGAATTTCATGACAACTAGCATGGAAATCGACTCCTTTTCCACCTCAGATATCACAAGCCGATATAGCGCGAACATAGGGAGCGTGCCAGGGCAAGATCGTCGGTGCCTTTGACAATCGCTCGCCCATCGCAAAACAGGGTGATTTCCCACCCCTCAGCCCGAAAGTGGATCAAATAATCGTTCTGGGTCACCGACAACCCCGACGCACGCAGGCGCTCGACCAACGATGTCAAATCGGACGGCATTTGAGATAGCCGCACCTGCACCGCATTACGACCGCATAAGCTGCTCGCTTGGATGGAAGATGCTTCCAAATACTCAAAACGCCTCTGTCCACATGTCGGACAATCAGGACGCGGGTCACCGCTCTCGAGCACCTCGTAGGTGTTGTGCCACACATCCACATAGATGATGCCGCGGTTGGTGGTGCCTGTACCCACCAGATACTTGACGCCCTCTGCCGCTGCAATCCCCGCCACAACGGATACAATCGGGTTGACAATGCCAACTGTATCGCAGGTGGGGGTGCTGCCCGGCATAGGAGCCTCTGGGAAGACACAGCGCAAACACGGCGTTTGATGGGGTAGAATCGTCATGGTCATCCCGTAGCTGGCCACCACACCGCAGTAAATCCACGGGATGTTGTGCTTAATGCACACATCGTTGATCAGATAGCGCGTCGCAAAATTGTCGGTGCCATCCATCACCAGATCAGCATTTCCGAGCAACCCCTCGGCATTTTCGGGATTGAGGTCGGCGACCAGGCCGCGTATCGTTATGGTGGAATTAACGCGAGCCAGTTTGCGCTCCGCTGCCACCGCTTTGGGCAAACGTGCCGCCACATCTGCTTCGTCGAAGAGCACCTGGCGTTGTAGATTGTTCAGTTCGACAAAGTCACGATCGATGATGGTCAGCCGGCCCACGCCAGCACGCACCAGGCGGTCTGCTATGATACTGCCATCGGCGCCACAACCAACCAAAACCACATGGGCACGAGCTAATTTTTCCTGCCCTGCCTGTCCGATTCCAGCGAAGAGGATTTGGCGCGCATAACGTTCCGACTCGTGCGTCATTCCAGCCTGTCTTAGAGAATTCCTCAGCAGAGCGCAACGTCCACTTTTGTTGTAGTTGGCGCGCGATTGTACGAGAAATCGACGCTCTCGTCAACTCGACATGTATGGGAGAAAATGGGAAATACGCTATAGTCTCCAGTTTCTGCAGGATTTGAGGGTACCTTTGCTCCTCCCTCGGACGTGATGCTATAATTCATCTTGACGATGCCTCGTCTCCCGGAGGGAGTGGTGCCCAGGTTAAGCGTGCAAGAAGTGGAATATATTGCCCAGCTGGCCCGTCTCGGCCTGAGCGATGAGGAGAAGGAGCTGCTGTGCGAGCAGTTGTCCGCTATCCTCGAGTATGCCGCGATCATCAACCAACTGGATACGCACAATGTCGAGCCGATGACCAGCGCCCTGCCGCTGCGCAATGTGATGCGCCCCGACTCCGCCGCGCCGGGACTGACGCTGGATGAAGCATTACGCAACGCCCCGGCTGCCCAGGACGGTCACTTCCGCGTGCAGGCCATCCTGGAGTGATCATGCCCACGAGCGAGTTGTGTGATCTGAGCATCTACGTTGCACGAGAGCGGCTGCGGCAGCGCGCGCTTTCTGCCTTGGAGCTCACGCGTGTCCACCTGGAGCGCATCGCAGCATTAGACAGCCAGCTGCATGCCTACATCACGGTGACAGCGGAGGTGGCGCTGGAGCAAGCGCGTCAAGCAGACGAGCGCCTTGCACGCGGTGATGATGCCCCTCTGTTGGGCATTCCGCTGGCGATCAAAGATGTCATCTGCACACGCGGCGTGCGCACCACATGTGGCTCGCGCATTCTGGAGCACTTTGTGCCCCCCTACGATGCCACCGTCGTGACTCGTCTGCACGAGGCAGGCGCCGTCCTGCTTGGCAAAACTAATACAGACGAGTTCGCTATGGGGTCCTCGACCGAACACTCTGCATTCTTCCCCACGGCAAACCCATGGGATTTGGAACGGGTACCCGGTGGGAGCAGCGGGGGCAGTGCTGCGGCGGTGGCGGCTGGCTGCGCTATGGGGGCACTGGGATCAGATACAGGTGGCAGCGTGCGTCAGCCAGCGGCGTTGTGCGGCGTCGTCGGCCTGAAACCCACCTACGGCCGCGTCAGTCGCTATGGCTTGGTTGCGCATGGGTCATCGCTCGACCAGATCGGTGTGTTGACGCGCGATGTGCGTGATGCCGCACTCTTATTGCGCGTCGTCGCCGGCCACGACCCCCGCGATGCGACCAGCTTGGACGCCCCGGTGTCCGATTACGTACAGGAGCTGGGAGATGGGGCAGACCTGTGTGGGGTGAAGGTCGGCGTTCCCAGAGAATACTTTATTTCGGGCATCGAAGCGGGTGTGGAATCCGCCGTCCGAGAGGCACTACACGTTATGGAGGAAGCCGGCGCGGAACTGATTGAGGTCTCCCTGCCACACACGCAATATGGCATCCCGATCTATTACCTGATCGCCACGGCAGAGGCGAGCAGCAATTTGGCACGCTACGACGGGGTGCGCTACGGCCTGCGCGTGGAGGACACGGATATGTGGCGCACTTTTTTCCGCACCCGTGCGCTCGGCTTCGGCCGCGAGGTCAAACGGCGCATTATGCTAGGCACTTATGCCCTATCGGCCGGTTACTATGATGCCTATTATCTCAAGGCGCAAAAGGCACGCACCCTATTGCGCCAGGACTTTGAGCGCGCCTTAGCAGAGGTAGATGTGTTGGCATGCCCTACCACGCCGGGTGTCGCGTTTCGCATCGGCCAAAAGCTGGACGACCCGCTCCAAATGTATCTGAGCGATGTGTTTACCGTCTCGCTGAATTTGGTGGGGATGTGTGGGATCTCGGTGCCTTGTGGCTTCGTGGAGGGATTGCCAGTTGGGTTGCAGCTGATGGGGCCGCCTCTGGGCGAGAGTACACTGCTACGCATCGCCTATGCTTATCAACAACGCACCAACTGGCACACTTATCGTCCCCCACTTTAATCCATGATTCGAGAGGAGGATGACACCCCGATGGCAATTACCAAGGCGATCATCGCCGTGGCTGGCTATGGCACACGTTTCATCCCAGCAACTAAGGTGCAACCCAAAGAGATGTTACCTATTGTGGACAAGCCGGTTGTGCAATACCTGGTGGAGGAAGCGGTCGCCTCGGGCATTACTGACATTGTGTTGGTGACACGTTCGGGCAATCAGGCGGTGGAAGATCACTTTGACAGCGCACGCGAGTTGGAGCTCCATCTAGAGGCACAGAAAAAGTGGCGCGAGCTGGAAGAAGTGCGCCGCATCGCCAATATGGCCAATTTTATCTTTATCCGTCAGGGGAAAGACTTGCCCTACGGCAATGGCACTCCTTTGTTGTGCGCCCGCCCAGTCATCCATTGTGACGAAGCGGTTGTGTACATGTTCGGCGATGATATTGTCAAGTCGGAGGTGCCTTGTGCCCGCCAACTGATCGAGGTATATGAGCGCTATCGGCCGGCGGCTGTGGTGGCTGTGCAGGAAGTCCCACCCGAGGAGATCAGCCGCTATGGGGTGGCCAAGCTGAAACCCGGTTCCGATCGCAACGAACTGGAGCGCATGGTGGAGAAACCCGATCCCGCCGAAGCTCCCTCCAACCTGGCCCAACTGGGGCGTTTTGTGCTTTCTTATGAGGTGATCCCTATTTTAGAGCGCCTGCGGGTGGGCAAGGGGGGTGAGCTGTGGCTGACGGACGCCATCGACGAGCTGGCTGCTACCGCTTCGGTGATCGTACATCCCATTGAGGGCAAGTGGTTCACTACGGGTGATCCGCTGCGCTTTCTCAAGACCACGGTGGAGTTTGCGCTCGACCGTCCCGACATCGGTCCCGAGTTCGCTGCCTATTTGCGCTCGCTTGACCTATCGCGTTATGAGGTGCAGCTCGGACGCAGCGCTCATAAGCCCTAGGCCGATCCACCGCCCCATCCGAACGCGATTTCAAAAACCTACCTTATGAAAGAAAAGAGGTCACTGCTCCCTGCTCAGCTGCGCGCGCAACAGCTGTTCGACCAACTGGGGATTCGCTTTGCCGCGGCTGGCTCGCATCACTTGGCCGATCAAGAAGCGCAGCGCAGTCTCCTTGCCAGCGCGGAATGAAGCAACAGCATCGGCATTCTCGGTGAGCACATGCGCTACCAGCGCTGCCAACTGTTCATAATCGGAAATCTGTCCCAAGTCGAGCTCCCGCACAATTGCGTCAGGCGCGTGGCCTGTCTGCCACATCACATTGAAGACCTGCTTGGCTGCAGTTTGGTTCAACGTATTCTCTGCTACTAACGTGATCAGGCGTGCTAAGTCACCAGGGCGAATCTGCACCTCTTGGATGGGTGTTCCCGTCTCGCGCATCACACGAAAGAGCTCGCCGGTAACCCAGTTGGCGACCAGCTTGGCCGTAACCGGAGGCCGAATGCTGCGTACCGCGTCCTCGAAGTAATCCGCCACAGCGCGGTCCTCGGTCAGGACGGCAGCGTCATATGGAGTAAGCGCATAGTCGGCGATGAAACGTGCCCGCTTGACATCCGGCAGTTCGGGCAGCTCCTGTTGTATGCATTCGATCCACGCTGCATCCAATGCCAGTGGTGGCAGATCCGGCTCGGGGAAGTAGCGATAATCGTGTGCCTCCTCCTTGCTGCGTTGTGGGCGGGTGACCCCGGCGGCCTCATCCCAGCCCATAGTCACCTGGGTGACCTGACCACCATCTTCCAGCAAATGGGTTTGGCGTTCGATCTCGTAGGCGATAGCATTACGCACACTGCGGAAGGAGTTAAGGTTTTTGATTTCCACCTTGGTGCCCAGTTCTTCGCTGCCTTGGGGGCGCAATGAAAGGTTGACCTCACAACGCATCGCCCCCTTCTCCATATCGCCGCTGCTCACCCCCAGGTAGCGCACGATCTGGCGCAGCTGGGTGACCAAGGCATACGCCTCCTCGGCGGAGCGCATATCAGGGCGCGTGACGATCTCCATCAGCGGCACGCCGGCACGGTTCAAGTCCACCAAACTATGTGTGCCTGCGTGAATGAGCTTACCAGTGTCCTCCTCCAGGTGCACGCGTACAATCCCGACACGGCGCACTCCGACGGATGTTTCTACCTCCAACCAGCCATCTGTGCACAGAGGTAGCTCGTACTGGGAAATCTGATAGCCCTTGGGCAGGTCAGGGTAGAAGTAGTTCTTGCGCGCAAAGACGCTGTGCGTCTGAATATGGCAATGTAATGCCAAGCCGGTCATCACTGTGAAGCGCACCGCCTGTTCGTTGACGACAGGCAAGGTGCCAGGCATGCCTAGGCACACCGGACACACATAGGTGTTGGGCGGCGCGCCGAACACATCAGCGCGACACGCACAGAACATTTTGCTGGCCGTGTTGAGCTCAATGTGTACTTCTAGGCCGATGACCGGCTCGTAGCGCATCAGGCGGCCCTTCCGTTGTGCCCCGCTGAGAAGCTCGGCCATGCCTCTCTCGGGATAACAGCCAAGAGAGCACTAGACCTATTCCCACAGGCTCTACAATCGGACCGGGGTGGAGCAAAAGCAGCTCAACAACCACTCACACCCCTACCAGACTTGTTACACACTATGAATCGATATATAATCGGTGAGTATCTTACCAGGAACGGGAGCCGATGAGGTTTAAGGTTTACGCCTTGCTCAGCGTGCGCAGGCAGCGGGTGCAGATCTTAACCCTGCGACGCTTGCCATTTTGAATGATGGTCGCCCGCTGGATGTTCACCTTGAACTGGCGCTTGACATGCCGCATCGAGTGACTGACGTGGAAGCCGAACTGGGCGGTCTTGCCACACATTTCACACTGTGCCATAAGGAAACTGCCTCCTAGAATCCAATAACTATTCCGTGTAGATGATCACAATGATTAAAAAATAAGTATAGCACATTCTGAAAGGATGAGCAAGTGGCGCGCGCAGAACGCAGCGAGGTTATCCGGCATCAAACGGATTGGGGCTGGATTGAAGTGTCACCTCTGGCAATTGCCGCTATCGCCAGTGAGGCAGCACTGGAATGCTATGGTGTGGTGGGAATGGCCTCCCGTTCGCTGCGCGACGGCCTGGGTGAGCTATTGGCGCGTGATGCCAGCCACCACGGTGTGAAAATCCAATTATATGATGGAAAGATCGGCGTGGATTTGTATGTTATTATCGAATATGGGGTACGTATCTCGGAGGTGGCACGCAATGTGATGTCCTTGGTGCGTTTCCGGCTGGAGAAGGCGCTCAATATGCCGGTATTGTATGTCAACGTCCACGTGCAAGGATTGCGTGTCAGTCCGCAAGATGAGCGACGGTGACAGGGTGGTTGAGATGGAAAAAAGCAGGGCGAGGGCTGCACGCTCTCCACAACGAGCCAAGACACCGGGAGGAAACGGGCATCTTCGTACGTGTGACGGTTACGGCCTGCGCCGAGCTATGAGGGCAGCGGGTGATTGGTTGCGCCGTCACGTGGCAGAAGTCAATGCGCTGAACGTCTTTCCTGTGCCTGATGGCGACACCGGCACCAACATGGCGCTCACTATGGCAGCTGCCTTAGCGGAAGTGGAAGCAAGTGTAGACGGTTCTGCAGCCGGGGTAGCGCAAGCGCTGGCACGCGGTGGTCTGATGGGAGCACGAGGAAACTCGGGTGTGATTCTCTCCCAAATTCTGCGCGGCCTAGCTCATGGCTTGGCAGACAAGAAAGACTTCTCCGTCCGCGACCTGGCTGTCGCCGTCCAGGAGGCGTATGAAACCGCATTGCGTGGCATCATCCGACCGGTGGAAGGCACCATCCTCACCGTCATGCGTGCCACAGCTGAATCCATCCGCGCCAGCAGCACACACACCGATGACATCCTGGCCGTGCTGAGCAAGGCGGTCGAGGATGCGCGCGAGACCACCCGACGCACGCCTGAAATGTTACCTGTGTTAAAGGAGGCAGGTGTGGTGGACGCAGGTGGGCAGGGATTGGTATATCTCTTAGAGGGGATGGTACGCTTCCTGCGCGGTGAGCCGGTCGAGGCTGATGTGGCGCTCGCCGTGGAAGGCGTCACAAGCGCGCGTCCTCACCTTAGTGAGCAGGAAGCTGACTACGGCTATGACGTCCAGTTCCTCATCCATGGGGAGCGTTTGGACATAGAACAGTTACGCCACGACCTGGAGGCAATGGGTGACAGTGTGCTGGTGGTGGGCGACCCGCAGCTGATCAAAGTACATCTTCATACCCACGATCCCGGCCGTCCGCTCAGCTACGGTGCGGGCAAAGGCACCTTGTCCGATGTAGTGGTCGAGAATATGCAGGCACAATATCAACATTTCGTGCAGCAGCAAAGGGCCACCAGTGAAGATGTCACTGAGATCGCGATTGTATCTGTCGCCTCCGGTGAGGGTCTTATGCGCATTATGGAAAGCCTGGGAGTGAGCCACGTCATCCCGGGCGGCCAGACGATGAATCCCAGCACTCAGGAGATCCTTTCCGCTATCGAAGCGACACGTGCTGACAGGGTATTAGTATTACCTAATAACAGCAATGTGATCGCTGCAGCAGAACAGGCATGCCAGCTTTCCTCCAAGCAGGCTTTGGTGGTGCCAACGCGCAGCATCCCACAAGG
>JASFBB010000231.1:0-2881 GCA_036172345.1 Anaerolineae bacterium | reverse complement strand
CCGGCCTCTACTGCTGCCTGCCAGTGTTCCAACGTCTCCGCCTGACGGCCGCCTTCCCAGGCCAACACGCCAAGGTAATAATGCGCTATGCCAGCTGCCTGGCGCGGCAGAGTGGGATCTTGCAGCACCGTGGTCAGGTAGGTTTCGGCCTGGGGGCTCTTAAGCCGGACGGCAGCCAGCCCGGCCCAAAATGGATGCACTTCCGAGGAGAGGAGAGAAAGCCAGTCTTTCTTCCTGTGCCCGCTCAAAAGAGCACTTGCTGCGCGAAGGTGCGTCTGTTCTTCGGGGGAAAGGAACTGCCATACGATATCGGCTTGAGGTTGGTCACCTGTTTCGAGCAACGCAATCGCTAGAGGAAATGCAGCCCGCGTATAGGGTGGTGTGCGTTCCAGCAGCGCACGGTAGAGTGGTATAGCGGATGGCCATATATTGTTCCGATGGTATGCCAGCGCCAAATGATACTGGTAACGTGGCTCGTCAGGTGCGAGATACACCGCTTCAAGAAGATCGTCAGCGGAAGTATCTGGGTCCGAGACGCTGAGGGCGTGGCGGAACAGTGCCTCTGCCAGTGCGCTGCGGAGACGGGACGCGCGTGCTTCATCGGGGGACAAAGCGCCGAGCGCCTGTTTCCAGAGCCGGATCGCAGTGGCGTAATCCCTGCACGCAAAGGCGGCTTTGCCTTGCGCAATTGCCTCTTCGACGGGCAGTCGCGCTGGACCGCTCTGTTTTCTCATTCTCCGAGTATATTCCAGATATGTGTTCATCGGGTGTATTTGTCCTCTTGAGAGACTCGCTACGTCTGGCTGGGCTTCTGGGTCTCCTCCGGCGGTGATGGGGCATATGCATCGGGTGCCTTTGGCAAAGAAAAGCTAAACTTGCTGCCTTTGCCTAACTCCGACTCGACCCGTACACGGCCACCGTAACTCTCCACAGTGCGTTTCACAATCGCCAGGCCCACGCCGGTGCCACGTTGCACCATCGCTTTCGCTTGCGCGCTGCGGAAGAATTCCTCGAACAAGCGCGGCATGTCTTCGCGAGCAATGCCGATACCCGTATCTTCTACAGAACCCACCACTTGATCACCATCTTGCATCAGGGTGATAGTAACACGTCCGCCAGGCCGATTGTATTTGATGGCATTGCTGATCAGGTTGGTCCATACGGAACGCAATTGATCTTCTGTTGCTATGACAGGTGGCAGCTTGGGGGCAACCCTCACTTCTATGGAAAGCCCTTTGCTCTCTGCCTCCACCCGCAGCAGTGCTAACACGTTTTCCAGCACCTTTTCCGCTTGCACCGGCACACCTTGAGCGGGCCCCTCAATGCGGCGCGCCCGCACCAGCTCAAGAAGATCGCGGATCAAATCCAGCAGCTCGTATGCACGTGCCTGAGCGCGTTCCAGCACTTCGCGTTGCTTTTCCGGTGGGGCGTAGCCGCCCAAGACAAGGTTCAGCGCGCTGATGATGGCCCCCATCGGCGCGCGCAGCTCGTGTGCTACCATCACAATAAATTGGGTGCGTGCCGCGTCGAGCTGGCGTAGCCGTTCATTCATATCAGCCAGCTCGCTGCGATTGATCTCGCACACCTGGTTTGCTTGCAACAATTCCTCAGTGCGCCGGCGCAGCCTTTCAGCGACCGACGAAGCCATAGCCGCGGCAAGCAGCAGGGTTAACGCGATGGCGGTGACTTGGGCGATGGCATAAATCGGGTTCGCGTAGCGCCAAGGGTTGGCCAGCTGGGGCAAATGGACGTGAGGCAGCCAGCCAACCAGTTCTGAACAGGCGAGTCCTGCATACAGGGTTGACGCCAGAAGCGCGACACCGAAGCTGGCCGGGCGTGGGAGGAGAATGCTGGCTATAATTACGTGAAAGAGCAAGAAAACCCCAAAGGGGTTTTCGATTCCACCGCTAAAATGCAACAGGGCAGTCAGCGCGAACAGATCGAACACGATCTGCACTGCGATGAAGATAGGGGAACGGCGACGCCGCAAGCCTGTTCCGCGCCGCCGCCACAAATAGCGAGCATAGAGCAGAAACAAGGCGTTGTAGAACGCAATTGCTATGGTCACAGCCACCAGTGGTAACACTGGCAATGCCGGTTCCACCAGGCGTGCAATGGCAATGCCGGCCAGAGTGCCCACTGCGGCGACCCAGCGCAGCCGGATCAGCCAGCTGATGCGCTCTACAAGCTCTAGCTTCAGCGGATGCAGGTCGATCAACTCTTCGCGCCGACAATCTCATTGGCAATGCGCAATACCTCTGCCATAGGCACCGGTTTGGTCAGGAATTGGTCGATCGGCAGAGGTTTATCGGTTGGAAAGTGCCCGATGTACTCGGTGTCCATAATAGAGGTGAGCATAATAACTGGAATGTCCCATAGCTCCGGATCTTCTTTGATCGTCGCCGTCACATCAACACCTTCGGTAGGGTGAACCATCACCACGTCTAGAAAGACCAGATTGGGCCTCTCACTCCGCATAAGTTCCAAACCGAGCTTACCGCTGGCAGCGGTCAACACCTCGAAACCGTCGGATTCGAGCCCGATGCGCATAAACTCGCAGAAATCGGGGTCGTCGTCGATGATCAATACTTTGCCTTTAGATGCCATGGGGGGTCCTCCTTGCATAGTAAACTGCTCAAACGTACGTCAACCTATGTCAATTATAACGTGCCTGATAGGTGTGTCAAATGCTCCTGAACACTCACGTAGGAGGGTTATATTCCCGGATGCGTGTTGGCAGGTTGCGGCGCCGCCGGACTCCGGCTCACTTCTTCTCTGGGGGGATTGAAAGGCTCAAATCCCCAGAATAGGCCACTTGTGAGTCGTTTGTTATTCCATTAATAGAAACGATCGCATCACCTGCCATTTCGCTTGCCACGTG
>JASFBB010000230.1:0-5226 GCA_036172345.1 Anaerolineae bacterium | reverse complement strand
ATCGAGCTGGCGCCCTATTTACCTGCGATCGAGGCGGTGAGGCCACGACCGCTGATTGTGTTTGATGAGCACAATTGCGAATGGCGATTGCAACAACGCGCTTTTCTCACGGACTTGCGCATCCTGTGGCGTTGGCCTGCCGCGTTGTATTCGTTCGTCCAGTGGAGACGCCTGCGTCGTTATGAGGGGGACATCTGTCGGCGAGTCGACAGAGTGGTAGCGGTCTCTGAGGTAGATCGGCAAGGCATTCAGTCTGTCGCTCCAGAGATTTCGGTCACGGTAGTGCCCAACGGGGTTGACCTGGAAGAGTACGGGGATTATCGTGGGGTGAAGGAATGCTTCGATTTGGTATTCACAGGCAAGATGGACTTTCGCCCCAATGTGGATGCCATGCTATGGTTCTGCGATCGGGTTTTGCCCCTTGTCCGTCGCGAACGGCCATCGGTCCGGTTGGCGATCGTGGGCCAACGTCCCCATCCCCGGCTGAAACGGCTGGGTTATGTGGAGGGGGTCACATTAACTGGTCGGGTACCGGATGTGCGTCCTTACCTCGCTGGTGCTACAGTATATGTTGCTCCATTGCGAGTCGGGGGAGGCACACGCCTCAAGTTAGCGCAGGCGATGGCGATGGGATGCGCGATTGTCGCAACCTCTCTTGCCGCAGAGGGATTTCCTGTTGAATCTGGAAAGCATCTGCTGCTGGCAGATACGCCACGTGAGTTTGCTACAGCTGTGGTGCGATTGTTGGATAATCCTGGTCTGCGGGCCTATCTGGGTGCGGAAGCGCGTACATTTGTGCAATCGCGCTATGGATGGGAACAGCTGGTACCACAGCTGGAAGAGGTATATCAATCCGCATTGACAAGTGTTCAGGAGGTATAGATTTGAGCGAGCCGATCATCCGTGTGGAAAATGTTTCGTTTTCCTATAACCCGTTGGCCGAGAAACCGATTTTCGCATTGCAGAATATCAACCTGGAGATATTCCCAGGGGACTATCTGGTGATCGTTGGTCATAACGGGTCGGGCAAGTCCACCTTGGCGAAGCATCTCAATGCCTTGCTGCGGCCCACCAAGGGGGACGTGTGGGTGGACGGTATGAACACTAAGGATCAAAAGTGCATTCTGCCGATCCGAGCTACGGTGGGAATGGTGTTCCAGATACCTGATAACCAGATCGTGGCGACTGTGGTGGAAGAGGATGTAGCCTTCGGCCCGGCCAATTTGGGGGTGTCAGAGGAAGAATTGCGGGCGCGGGTTGACTGGGCGCTCAAGGTGGTGGATATGGATGCCCATCGGCAGCGTGCCCCTCACCTGCTGTCCTCAGGGCAGAAGCAACGTGTGGCAATTGCCGGTGCGATGGCGCTTAAGCCCAAAGTACTTGTTCTGGACGAAAGCACCTCAATGCTTGATCCCGCCGGTCGGGAGGAGGTGTTGAGCGCGGTGCGTACCCTCAATAGCGAAGGCACCACGATCGTGGCTATCACCCACTTTATGCATGAAGCTGTGGAAGGCAACCAGGTAGTTGTCATGGAGGCAGGCCGCATCGTGACACAAGGCAGCCCTCGCGCGGTTTTCTCGAACGTCGAGACATTGCGCACGCTCCATCTGGATGTTCCTCAGGTGACCGAATTGGCCTATGAGCTGCATAAGCGTGATCATACTTTCCCCGCTGATCTGTTGACCATCGATGAGATCATCCAAGAGATCGAAGGGCGTCTGGAACAAAAGGAGAAGCTCGGTGAGTACTCGTGGGCGCGTCGTTATACAGGTTAATGACCTGCATCATACATATTTGAGCGGCACACCCCTAGAGGTCAAAGCGCTCAAGGGCGTTACAATGGAAGTTTACGAGGGCGAAGTGGTGGGCATTATCGGGCGCACTGGCGCCGGAAAGAGCACCATTGTCCAGCACTTCAACGGCCTCATTCGCAATCGCGAGCGCGGTCGCGTAATTGTGGATGGACACGATATGGCCGATCCCGCTCTGGATGTGCGCGCGATCCGTCAAAAGGTGGGGCTGGTTTTTCAACATCCGGAACAACAGCTCTTTGAACGGCTGGTAGGTGATGATATCGCCTTTGGCCCCAAGAAAATGGGGTTGCCCCCAGAAGTGCGGCGTGAGCGCGTGCGCTGGGCTATGGAGATGGTGGGGCTTGATTTTGAAAAGTTTAAAGATCGCTTCACCTTTTCGCTGAGTGGCGGCGAAATGCGCAAGGTGGCCATTGCGGGTGTTCTCGCTTTGCAGCCTAAGGTGCTCATCTTGGATGAGTCCACCACCGGGATTGACCCGCGGGGCCGTAAAGAGCTGTTAGGGCGCGTGCTCAATCTCAATCGCGAGCACGGTGTCACGCTGGTGTTCGTTTCTTCCAATATGGAGGAGGTAGCCAGCATCGCAGATCGCATTTATGTGATTGACGATGGACGCACGGTGATGCATGGTAGCACGCGCGAGGTCTTCGCTCAGCCGGAGGCATTGCGTCGCTATGGCCTAGGTGTGCCCCATGTCACCACTGTGGCGCATCAACTCTCCCAAGATGGGGTCGCTATACCACGCGTGCCGCTGACAGTCGCTGAAGCGGAGGAGGACATATGGAAAATTTTGAGTTCCTGAGAAATGTCACCATCGGACAGTACTTCCAAGGCGATTCGATCATTCATCGCCTGGATCCGCGTGCCAAAATCACGATCCTGCTCATTTTGGTGGTTGTGAACAGCTTCATTCTCTCTTTCACCGGCAATGTGCTGTTGTTATCCCTGTGCATTGCGCTGGTGTTGATGTCCGGCATTTCCTTTACATTTATGCTCTCGGGTATCAAGCCAGCTTTGCCGTTAATCGTGATTTTCGCACTGATGCAGCTCTTCTTTTACGGAGATGCCTATCCCCCTTACGGCATGGAGTCGGTGACCTATTGGCGTTGGGGAATGATGTCCATCACCAATGGCAGCATCCAGCTGGTGATCGTCACCTTGATGCGTTTCTTGGAGATCTTCTTCTTGGTCAGCCTGTTGACCAGCACGACAACCACCACCAATATCGCCTACGCAATTGAAAGCATGTTGGAGCCCTTCCAGAGGTTGCGGGTGCCTGCCCAGGAGATATCCCTCATCGGCACCATTGCCCTGCGCTTTGTGCCTATCTTTGCCGAGCAGATGGAGATCATTATGAAGGCACAGGCATCCCGTGGGGCAGATTTTGGCGAAGGGGGTGTCTTCCAATTCGTAAAGCGCACTCGTCAAATGGTCACCTTGATTGTGCCCCTTTTTGTGGATGCTTTCCGACGCGCGGAGGATTTGATCCTGGCTATGGACGCACGTTGCTATACCGGAGGGCGCGGACGCACTAAGATCGTGCGCTTCCGTATGAGGCGGATAGATTACCTCTTCATCGCTTTGACAGCAGTCTTTGGCATTCTCATTATGGTGTTTCGGAACAACTTTCCCGTATAAGATGGTGCTCTGATATGCGCGCGTAGCACCGCTTTCTTCTCAGCCAAGCTTGGGGGCAGAGACGTGTCATCCAAGCCGGCTGGATCATCACTACACCGTGGAGGAAATATGCTCACCGACATTGAGAAACACGTCTTGGAGTGCGTCGATGCAGGTGAAGTTGTGCGTTGGACCCAAGAGCTGGTTCGCATCCCCAGCGTCTATCGGCCGCTCACAGGTGAGGGAGAGGAACAAGCCGCTGCGTGGGTGCGTCGACGTTTCGAGGAGATGGGACTGAGCACGCATTGGGAGGTTGTTGTCCCGGGGCGTCCCAATGTAATCGGCATCCTGGAAGGTCAGGCAGATAGATCGCGAAGGACCCTGATGTTCGAGGGGCATACCGATGTCGTCACCGAAGGTGATCCAGCCGCTTGGAGCCACGGCGGGCCGTTTTCGGGCGCTATCGTGGATGGACGCATCTACGGCCGGGGTGCGAATGACATGAAAGGTGGATTGGTGGCGGCGCTGTGTGCCACCAAGGCAATCATCCGTAGCGGTGTGCGTCTCAAGGGGGACATCCTCATCGGCGCCTTGGTGGACGAAGAGGGCGCAATGCTGGGCGTCAAGCATTTTGTCGAACGGGGTTGGGCGAAGTGTGTGGATGCTGCCATTATCTGCGAACCGGAGGAAAATCACCTCTGCATTGCCCAGAAGGGCGTGATGTGGGCACAAGTCACCTGCACCGGTATTATGGCGCATGGTGCTATGCCGCTGACCGGGGTCAACCCCATCTACCCACTAGCAGCACTTTTGAACAAGTTGCGCGAGCTGGAGGCAGCCGAGATCGCACGTGTGGGGCGCCATGAATTTCTCGGTCAACCGAGCATTACTCCCACGATCATCCAGTCACCCGTGAGGGGGGAGCCTCAGAACAATGTCATGCCGGGCCAGGCACGTCTCACGTTGGACTGCCGCCTAGTTCCGGGTCAGACCCCCGAGGATTTGGAGGCGAAGATTCGCGCCTTATTCAACGAAGTCAAAGCCAGGGAGGATGGTCGTCTGCAGTTTGATCTGGAGGTGATCGAATCGCGTCCTCCCACTTTCATTGAGCGTGACCATCCCTTTGTGCAGGTGTTGCATACTGCCTATCGTGATACCACCGGGAAGGAGCCGGTCTATGGTGGGGTGCCCGGCACAACCGACGGCACCATCTTGTTTGCCCGTGTGGGTGTGCCTATTGTCACCGTTGGCCCCGGTGATATTCACATTCCACATCACATTGACGAATGGATTGGGATCGAAGAGCTGCTCGAAGCGACGCGCTTCTATGCCGTGGCGGCATTGCGCTTCCTGGGCGTAGCATAGTGGCTTGTTTGAGAGGGGTTCAATAAGCGCCTTATGGCCTCCGCTGGCGTGATGGCGGCGAGAAGTTGTCCCAGAGAGGAGGTTGCAATTGCATAAAGCAATCACCGATGTGATGGGTATTGAAGTGGGGCATTATAGCGATCTGAGCGCCGTAACCGGATGTACCGTGGTGTTGTGTCGTGATGGGGCTATCGCAGGGGTGGACGTACGGGGCTCTGCACCGGGCACACGTGAGACCGACTTGCTGCGTCCTGTGAACTTGGTACACCAAGTCCATGCGGTGGTTTTGACAGGTGGTAGCGCCTATGGCCTGGACGTCGCTGGTGGAGTTATGCGCTGGTTGGAAGAACGCGGGATTGGGTTCAATGTCGGTGTGGGGGTGGTCCCTATTGTGCCGACGGCGGTGCTGTTCGATCTGGCCATCGGCCAGATC
>JASFBB010000229.1:0-1511 GCA_036172345.1 Anaerolineae bacterium | reverse complement strand
TTCCGATCCATATCGCAGAGGAGCAGCATATGCCAGTCTATCAAGCAGAAGAGCTAAATGGTCACAAATACAAGATGCATAAGTTCACCAAAGCGATGTTCAATGTGGGTTCATTGGAGAACCATGGCGACCATTTGCCCTTCGGCACGGATTGTTTGGTCAGCTATCTACTGGCCAAAGAGGTAGCTGATCACTTCGACGACATCCTATTGTTGCCACCCCTCTATTACGGCATGAGCGAGCACTACAAGGATTTTCCTTTCACCATCTCATTGCGCTATGAGACGATGACCGAGTTGCTGCGCGACATTCTACTATCCCTGCATCGCGAGGGCATCTATCGCGTGTTCATTTTCAACGGTCACGATGGCAACAGTGCCCCTATCGAAATCGCAACGCGCAGTGTGAAGGTGTCCCACCCAGAGATGAAGATTGCAGTGCAAGATGCCTGGTGGATCACTGCAGGTCAGCTGCTGCCGCCTGGTACCTTCGAGGTGTGGAATGGGCTCGGCCATGCCGGTGAAGGGGAGACGAGCATTGCATTGGAGCTTTTCCCACATTTGGTGGAGATGGAATACGCACGCGGCGTAGTGCCCAAGTTACCCCCTCACGCGGACTTGAAGTGGAAGTTTAGCGAGCTGACCAACACCGGCGCAACAGGTGATCCTAGCAAAGGCACCAAGGAAAAAGGCGCTGCAATGCGCAAGGTATTGGTGGATGCTATAGTGGAGTTTATTCGCTATTTGGATAGCATTGATTGGGAGTATCAGCAGTTTAAGAAGTAGACTCCCCAAGAAAATATCAGGCCCTGAAAATCGCGCGCGATTTTCAGGGCCTGATATCCTCAGTGAGCGAGATACGTACTCCGGACCTCTTCTATTTTATTATGTATGATGAAGGTTCTACGCTGCGTCTGGCGTGGCAGTCTCCTCGGGCTCAATCACCACGTTGATCCGGGCCACCACATTGGCCATCAAATGTATCTCTACCTCGTGCTGACCGAGCTGGCGCAGGGGCTGGGTGATGATCTTGCGCCGGTCGATCTCATGCCCGACCCGTTCTCGCAACGCCGCGGCCAGATCACCCGTGGTGATGGAACCATATAGTTTGCCCTTTTCGCCTGCACGTGCACGGAAGGTAAGCGTCAAGCCGTCCAGCTGCCGCGCCAACCCCTGGGCGTCGTTCAGCTGACGTTGTCGTTTGCGTTCGGCTGCTTGGCGCAATGCCTCTATTTCTTTTAGAGAGCCTTCGGTCACGCTCCGCGCCAGCTTGCGAGGGATTAAGAAATTGCGCGCATAGCCATCTGCCACCGAGACAACACTACCGGCGTGGCCCAAGTTCTCCACATCCTCCAACAACAATACTTTCACCGTGCGCTTGCCTCGCTTTCTTACAAGGTGTCCTTAAAGCGTGAGGTTGTGTTCGCTCCATATGGTATCCGGAAACGATTCGTTCGGCAAAATTGGCACGGCTTGTGACACGCTGAAAGAGGCGGAACCCAGTTGTCTTGC
>JASFBB010000228.1:0-5828 GCA_036172345.1 Anaerolineae bacterium | reverse complement strand
CTTCCAGATGAGCCGGCCGATGGTGGGGTTGTCCAGGATGTTGGTGTGCAGTTTGAGCCAGTGTCGCATGGTTGTGCTCCTCGTGTGCATGTAATTAGAACTTTTGTTCTAACGAACAGTATATCACATACTGGATGTGATGCGCAAGCTAGGGGGAGCGGAGCACAACATCCCCTCGCCTGCAATGCCGGGAGAGAGGGTTAGGGGTGAGGGCGTCTGGACATCACGTTTAGCGGAGTGACAGGAGACGAGGCGATTGGTGGACGGAGGCATAGGCGGGATGACGCGCCTGCTGGTTGTGGCGCGTGAAGCAAGACGGACAGAGATCGAGGCGGCGCTGCTCCATTGGGGCGGCGACCTGCGCGTCTTCTGGGTGGCGGAGCCGGATCTGGCGCCGGCGCGTGCCCAGGACGTGGTGCCGCACGCCATCCTGGTAGACGACACGCCCGGGGCGGGCGACGCGGTGGCGCTGATCCGCCAGCTGGCGGCGCGCGTGCCCAGCGCCGCGATTCTGGCATTGGTGGACGAGGAGGCGATGGACCGCGCACGCCAGGCGGTGCTAGCCGGGGCGCGCGGCTTTGTCACGCGGCCGCTGCACGCCGAGGACCTGCTGGCGACGCTGCGCCAAACGCTCGCGGCAACGCGCCAGCCCCCGGGGGTTGCACCGTCGGAGGCGGAGCGCGGGCGCGGCCATGTGCTGGTCTTCTGCTCGCCCAAGGGGGGCAGCGGGCGCACCACCCTGGCGCTCAACATCGCGGTCAGCTTGCACCAGACTACCCGCCAGCCGGTGGTGCTGGTGGACGCCGACTACACCGCACCGGCGCTGGACGTGGCGCTCAACCTGCATAGCGAGCGCAACCTGGCGGATCTATTGCCGCGCGCGGCGCGCCTGGACGAGGAGCTCCTCTCCAGCGTGCTGGCGACGCACGCCTCGGGCGTCAAGGTGTTGCTGGCGCCCCCGCCGGGCGACCTGGCGGCGCCGGTGACCCCGGCGCAGATGCAGACCATTCTGACACTGCTGCGCCGCATGTTCCGCTGGGTGCTGGTCGATTTGGGCGTCGGCCTGGACGAGCTGGCGCTCAGCTTCGTCGAGAGCGCCGACCGCGCCATCGTCTCGGTGCTGCCCGAGCTGGTGGGTCTGCGCAATGCCACGCTGCTGCTCGAGGAGCTGCGCTCCCACGGCATGCCCGCGGAGCACATCTGGGTGGTGTTGAACCGCGCCACCATGCGCGGCGGCATCGGCAAGGGCGACATCGAGAAACGCCTGCGCCTGCCAGTGAAGCACACCGTGCCGGACGACCAGCCGCTGGCGACCTTCAGCATCAACCGCGGCGTGCCGTTGGTGCTCAGCCATCGCCAGAGTGCGGTGGCGCGTGCCATCGGCCAGCTGGCGACACAGCTCAGCCGCGAGCTGATGGACGGCAGCGGCCCGACAGGGCGGTGAGAGAATCCGAGCCGCGCGCGTGAGCAAGCGGCACGGACCGCTCCCTTACGGTCGCGGCTCGGATAATGGTTGCGGCTCGAATGAGTCAAACCGAGCCGCGCGCGTGAGCAAGCGGCACGGTTTCCTTACCCCTCGCCCGAAGCTTCGGGAGAGGGGCTGGGGGTGAGGGTCATTGTCAACAACTTCATACCCAGTTCTGGCACCGAAGTCGGTCCAAGGAGATGCAACTATGCAACAACGACGTTTCACCAGCTATGCTTTCTTCATACTCGCCATCTTAGCGTTTATCATTTTGGGTCCGGTGATCGGCAGATGGGACATGGCGGTCATTGTGGCCCTGCTAGGCATCATCGTCGGGGTCATCTTCTACCGACGCGGGAAGTGAGCGGTTATTAGATTAGAGTAGGCCCTCACCCCCATACCCCCCTCTCCCGGAGCTGCGGGAGAGGGGGTACGGCAGGTGGAAAGGGATCCATTCCCCTCGCCCCCAGCTGTGGGCGCGGGGTCAGGGGTGGGGGCTCATCCCCTCACCCGCAACGCCGAGGGACGACCGGCCGGTCGCCCGTACAGGGGTGAGGGCATCATAGAGGAGGTGGTATGAGCGGAGCGTTGTTGGTCGCGCTGCTGGTGGCGCTGGCCGTCTTCATGGTGTTCGTGGGCGTGTCACGCAGCATGCGCCGCAGCAGCGACGCGGTGGAGGAGCGCATGCAGGAATATGGGGTGGACTGGCGCGCGCCCGCCGCCGCGGTGGAGGATGCGACGGCGCGCCGCCCTGGTGCGCGCCTGGAGAACCTGCTGGCCGGCTTCGGTTTGGGCCGCCGCCTGGCCGATGCGCTCACGGTGGCCGACCTGCCGCTCACCGCGACCGAGTTCACCCTGCTGATGCTGGGCGCGGGCGTGGCCGGCTTCCTGTTGGGCACGCTGTGGCGCGGGCTGAGCGTCGGCCTGCTGCTGGGCGCGCTGGGCGTCGCCGCACCGCTCATCTACTTGCGCATCGCGCGCAACCGCCGCTGCCAGGCGATCACCCAGCAGCTGCCCGAGGTGATCACCTTGCTGGTGGGCGCCTTACGCGCTGGCCACGGTATCGCCCAGGCGATCGAGATGTTGGTCGAGGAGCTGCCGCCGCCCGCCTCGCGCGAGTTCGCGCGCGTGGCGCGCGCTATGGCGCTGGGCGTGCCCCTGCCGCGCGCGCTCGACGACATGGCGCGGCGTGTGGACACCGACGATGTGGCGCTGGTGGTGACCGCCATCACCGTGCAGTACGAGATGGGCGGCAACCTGGCGCAGACGCTCGAGACGATCGGCCAGACAGTGCGCGACCGCATCGCCATGCTGCGCCAGGTGCGTGTGCTGACCGCGCACCAGCGCCTGACCGGCTACGTGTTGGCCGGCTGGCCCATCTTTCTGGGGGTCGTGTTCTACCTGCAGAACCCGGCGCGCTTCAGTCGTATGTTCCAGCCTGACATGATTTGGCTGCCGGTCATGGCCGGGGTGATGCAGCTGATCGGCTTCCTCATCATCCGGCGCATTGTGGACATCGAAGTATGAGCGGCATCGACCTGGTCCGTCTGATCGAGAGCAGCAGCGCGCTGTGGTCGCCGCAGGCCTTCGGCGCGCTGGTGGGGCTGGCGGTGTTGCTCGTCTGGGTGGCGCTGATGCCCTCGGCGGCGGCGCAGGCGGTGGACGTGCGCCTGGAGCTGTACCGCGGCCAGGATGTGGTCGAGGAGGAAGAGCTGCGCCGCCCCTTCGCTGCACGCGTCCTGCTGCCGCTCGTGCGCAAATTCCTGGGCGCGTTGGGGCGCTTGGCGCCGATGGGCAACCTGGCGCGTACGCAACAGCTGCTGGTCTACGCCGGCGAGCCGCTGGGCATGAGCGCGCTCGACTTCGCCGGTTTGCGCATCTTGGCGCCGTTGGTCTTCGGCGGGCTGGCCTACCTGCTGCTGCGCCGCCTACCCTTCAACACCATGCTGCCTTACCTGTTGATGGCAGTGGTGCTGGGCTATTTCTTGCCCTTCTTCTGGCTGCGGCGGCGTGCCCGCCAGCGCCAGCACAAGATCGCGCGCGCCCTGCCCGACGCGCTCGACATGATAACCATCGGCGTCGAGGCGGGGCTGGGCTTTGAATCGGCCATGCTCAAGGTGGGCGAGCGCTGGGACAACGCGCTCTCGCGCGAGCTGCGCCGCGTCGTCGCTGAGATGCGCGTCGGCACGCCGCGCGATGAGGCATTGCGCCGCATGGCCGAGCGCACCGGCGTCGATGGGGTGCGCAGCTTCGTCACCGTGTTGGTTCAGTCGACCCAGCTGGGCGTGAGCATCGCCCAGGTGTTGCACACCCAGGCGGACCAGGAGCGCCTGCGCCGCCGCCAGCGCGCCGAGGAGCTGGCGCGCCAGGCGGGCGGCAAGATGGTCTTCCCGCTGGTCGTTTTCATCTTCCCGGCGCTCTTCGTGGTCATCCTGGGACCTATGGTGCCCACCTTCCTTGAGGCGATCCAGACCATCCGTGCCAGCTTTCCGCGGATGCGTTAGAAACAAGAGGGTTTATGACGAGCGATTCGTGGCGTGAGGCGACCCTGAAGAACGATGCACGTTATCAAGAGGGGCTGGCGCACCTGCAAGCGGGCGAGTGGGAGGCAGCCATCCGTTGCTTCGAGGAGCTGGCGTGCGAGTTCTCGGGCAGCCCGACGCTGGAGCGCCTGCTCGAGGAGGCGCGCCTCAAGCGGGATCTGGACGCCACGGCGCGTGTCAAGCCCAAGCGCTGGAGCCTCTCGCTGCGCGGCCTGATCGTGCGTGGCGTTATCGCCATTGTGGCCGTGCTGTTGCTCATCCAGGGAGTGCAGCTCTTCCGCCAGCACGTCGCGCCCGCGCTGGCGCAGGTGCAACTGCAGTGGCAGACGGCGCGCCTGGTGCGCGAGGCAAACGCGCGCTTGGAGGCGGGCGACCTGGACGGCGCCGAGCAGCGCTTCCGCCAGCTGCTTGCCATGGCACCAGGTTCGACGGAAGCTCAGGAGGGGTTGGTGCGCGTCGCCGAGGAGCGTGAGGTGCTGGCGCGCTACCAGGAGGCGGTGCGCCTGGAGGAGGCGGGCGACTACCCTGCCGCGCTGCAATTGTACACCGACATCCTGGTGCGGCGGCCGCGCTACCGCGACGTCAGCTTGCGCGTGGAGGAGATCCGGCGACGCCAGCAGCGCGACGCGCTCTTTGCCGCCGCGGAGGAGGACTATCGAGCGGGCCGCCTGGCTGAGGCGGCGGCAAAGTATGAGCAGCTGCGCACGCTGGACGTCAACTTCGAGCGCAAGCTGATCACCCAACGCCTCTTTGAGCTCTACATGCGCATAGGGCGCGCGCTGGTGGAGCGCGACCCGCCCGCCACCGAGGTGCTCCCCACCGCGCTGGAGCTCTTCACTAAGGCGCTGGCGCTGGTGCCGCGCAGCAGTGAAGCGGCGCTGGAGCAGCAGCTGGCGAGCGCCTACGTGGACGGCCAGGCGCAGTTCCAGCAGGGCAACTGGGATGCGGCCATCGCGCGCCTCAAGGCGATCTTCGACCAGCGGCCCGATTATCTGCACGGCCTGGTGATGAACACGCTGTACGAAGCCTACATCCGCAGCGGGGATGCCTACCGCGATGCCGGGGACTTTTACTTCGCTTATGAACGCTATCGCGCCGCGGCAGCGCTGCCGGTGGCAGACACCGCCCTGGCGCGCGGCCGCATGTTCAGCATCGAGCCGCTGCTGACACCGACGGCGACACCCACCCACACGCGCACGCCCACGCCCACGGCGACCAGCACGCCCTATCCCACCATCACGCCCATCCCCTCGGCGACCGCCACCGCCACGCCGGTGCCGCTGTGGGAGTTTCGCAACCAGATCGTCTTCTTCTCTGACAACGAGGAGCAGCCGGGCCTATGGGTGATGGATCCCAACGGCGAGAACCGGCGCTATCTGGGCGGTGTGAAGGTGTATCGTGAGCAGTACAACCAGCTGTGGGAGCGTGAATCGCTCTCGCCAGATGGGCGCTATCGCGCCTACGTCGCCAAGGGCGACCGCGGCAATGCGCAGATCTTCATCGCTTTCCCGCCCGACCCCAAGTGGGGCGAGATGCCGTCCAAGCAGCTCACCCTCTTCACCGGCATCAGCTACGATCCGGTCTGGTCGCCCGACGGCAGCCGCATCGCCTTCGTCAGCCAGGAGAACGGCAGCGATGACATCTGGGTGATCTACACCGACGGCAAAGGGGCGCGCGCGCTCACGCGCAACACGTGGGAGTGGGACAAGCATCCCTCCTGGTCGCCGGACGGCACGCGGATTGTCTTCTGGTCCAACCGCACCGGCACCAAGAACATCTTTATCATGGATGCCGGCGGTGAGAATGTGCAGAACATCAGC
>JASFBB010000227.1:0-6317 GCA_036172345.1 Anaerolineae bacterium | reverse complement strand
TATTTGATCTTGACCGACGATGGGACTTTTCGGATAGCCCACTTCGATTTGCGACATTTGCCGACCCGCTTGGTGTTTTGTATTCGTGTCCGAGGTGAGGAAGCCAAAGAGATAGCGAAAGAAGCCGGTAAGCGTGCTCGGCGCTGGGTGGTAGAACGAACCCACAGTTGGCTGAACCGCTTCCGGCGGATTTTGGTCCGTTGGGAAAAGAAGGCAGCAAATTATATATAGCTTTTCTCCATTTTGCCTGCGCTCTTATCGCTTTTCGGGCAGCAGGGTTATTCGGATAGGCTCTAAGTACCTGCGCGAGATTCAGTGGCAGCCGCGCTGTTTTGACTACGCAAATCCAGCTGCCTGGCAGCGTGCCGGCGCTCGAAGCGTCCTCGAACGGGCGACGGCGATCGCGGGGGATATTCTAGGACATCACTGCGTGGAGGAATTGCCACCCACTATGGCCGCCGAGCTGCGCCGCATAGCCACGGGTTGAAGCGTATCGACAGGGTTTGTAATATGGGTGGCCCTGAAGGTCATGTGCCCAATCTCATCCCGGGCGAGGAGACCCATACAAACTTACGTCACCTGAAAGTTCTGACCTACTGGCTGAAACTCGGAAACCTCTTGTCTTTCCAGTTTCCAAGGTCATCCGCTCAGTCCCATCCCCAATAGCGAACCTGCGCCGGGTTTTTGACGCACGTGCTGCCCTACGCTACCATACTACCACAATGCAGCGAGGAGAATGGCGCTATGCCCCGACGTCCGCGAGTGGTGCTGCCGGAAGACCGTTACTTTGATCCTTATCCACCCCAGAGAGCCATCGCTCTGCAACTGTACCGCCTGGTCAAAGATATGCCGTTGGTCTGCCCACACGGCCACATCGACCCGCGCATTTTTGCTGACCCGAATTACACGTTCAGCAACCCGGCGGAAATGCTCGTCACGCCAGATCACTATGTGTTCCGCATGTTGTATTCGCAAGGCATCCCGCTGGAGCGCCTGGGCATTCCCCGTCGCGATGGCGGCGAGGTGGAACGCGATCCGCGCAGGATCTGGCAGCTTTTTGCCGAGCACTTCTATTTGTTCCGCGCCACACCGACCGGAATGTGGTTGACGCATATGCTCTACTCTGTCTTTGGCGTGACGGAGAAGCTCACCGCCGAGACCGCCCAGGATATCTACGACCAGATTATGGCCCAGCTGGCTTTGCCCGAGTTTCGCCCACGCCGCCTGTATGAGCGTTTTAACATCGAGGTGTTGTGCACCACCGACGCGGCGACCGATCCATTGGAACATCATCGTGCCATCCGCGCTTCCGGTTGGTCGGGACGCATCCTGCCCACGCTGCGGTTGGACGGATTGGCCAACATGTACGCACCGGATTGGCAGCAGCACGTTGCCGCACTGGCCAAGGTGAGCGGACGGGAGATCGGCAGCTATCGCGCTTTTATCCAGGCGCTTGAAGAGAGGCGCACTTTCTTTAAGGAGATGGGCGCTCGTGCAACCGACCACAGCCCGGTAATGGTGCATATTCCCGACCTCTCCGAGCCGGAAGTGGAGCGCATCTTCCAGCACGGCCTCAAGGGTAGCGCCAGCACTGAAGAGGCGCTCCTCTTCACCGGACATATGATCCTCGAATCGGCGCGTATGAGCATCGAGGATGGCCTGGTGATGCAACTCCATCCCGGCTCCTATCGCAATCACAACCGCTGGGTTTATGACACCTTCGGCCCGGACAGTGGCGGCGACATCCCAGTGCAGATCGAATTCACGCGCGCGCTGCACACCCTGCTGAACCGCTATGGCAACGACCCGCGCCTGACGTTGATCGTCTTCACCCTGGACGAGTCGACCTATTCGCGCGAGCTAGCGCCGTTGGCGGGCCATTATCCGGCGCTGAAGCTAGGACCACCCTGGTGGTTCCAGGACAGCTTCAATGGCATGCTGCGCTATCGTCAGCTGACGGCGGACGCGGCCGGCTTTTACAACACCGTGGGCTTTAACGATGACACCCGTTCTTTCCCCTCCATCCCATCGCGGCACGACCTGTGGCGGCGTATGGAAGCGAACTGGCTGGCGGGATTAGTGGTGCGCGGCATTCTCGATCTGGACGATGCCGCCGAGATGATCCAGGATTCGGCCTATCGCCTGGCGAAGCGGATTTATAAGTTCGATTTGTGAGGTCAGGAGATGGCTCATATGCGCGCCCTGCTTTTCGATGGTCAGCTGCAGCTGCGCACCGACTATCCGCCGCCCGCCGTGCCGCCGGGCGAGGCACTGATACGCACGCACCTGGCGGGTATCTGCAACACCGACCTGGAGATCACACGCGGATACTTGAACTTCCGTGGCGTCCTGGGACACGAGTTCGTGGGCCAGGTGGTGCAGGCGGAGAGGGCTCCCGAGCTGGTGGGGCGACGCGTGGTGGGCGAGATCAACGCCTTCTGTGGCGCCTGCCCGACCTGCCGCCGTGGCGATGTCACCCATTGCCCGCAGCGCACCACGTTGGGCATCAGCGGACGGGACGGCGCAATGGCCGATTTCTTCATCTTGCCAACCCACGTATTACACGTGGTGCCCGATACCATCCCCGATGAATGGGCCGTCTTCACCGAACCGCTGGCCGCCGCGCTGGAGATCACCGAGCAGCTGCACATCCGCCCCATGCAGCGCGTTGTGGTGCTGGGGGATGGCAAATTGGGCTTGTTGATCGCCCAGGTGTTGCAGCTCACCGGGTGCGACCTGGAGGTGGTGGGGCGCCATCCGCACAAGCTGGCCATCCTGGCGCGGCGCGGCATCCGCACCCACCTGACGGATGAACCACTGGCATCTGGCGCCGATGTGGTGGTGGAAGCGACTGGTCATGCGGAAGGCTTCGCGCTGGCGCGTCGCCTGCTGCGACCGCGTGGCACGCTGGTACTCAAAAGCACCTTTCATGGGAACGCCGAGATAGACCTCAGCGCGCTGGTGGTGGATGAGATCGCTGTACTCGGTTCGCGCTGCGGCCCGTTTGCGCCGGCATTGCGCCTGCTGGAAGGGCGCTGGATCGACGTGGCGTCGCTGGTTGAACACATCTACCCGCTCGATGAGGCGTTGGCGGCCTTTGCCCATGCCGCGCGGCCGGGTGCGCTCAAAATCCTGCTCTCTGTGGTGAGAGGATAACCGCTCCCTGACGGTCGCGGCTCGGATACATTGAACTGAGCCAGCGGCCTCAACCGCGCGCGTCGGCCAGCGACGGGTCGAACGCCAACACCCCCTTGCGGCGGCGCACCCAGGCGACGGTCAAGGCGCCGCCCAGCGCCGTGGCCAGCAGCCCGATGAACCCCGCTTCCGGGCCGAAGGCGCCCCCTGTCATCCAATCCGGCCCGCCCTGCACGATGGCGATGACAGTGGTCTGATTGAACGCCACCCCGCTCACCGGAAAGCCATAGACATTGCCTTGGAAGAGATTCCAGGTGATGTGCAGGCCGATCGGTATCGCCAGCTCGCCGGTCAGCACGTAGCCCAGGCCGAGGAAGAGCCCGGCGATGATCAGGTTGAGCGTGCTCATCCAGCTGGCGTTGGGATTGACGGCGTGCAGGACGCCGAAAGTGATGGAAGAGATCAGCCAGGCGGCCAGGATGGCAACACGCCGCCCCACCCAGGAAAGATGAAAGCCCTCGCTCAAATTGCGCAGTAGGTAACCGCGCGAGAGGGTCTCTTCATAGATACCGACGCAGATGAACAGCAGCAACGGCGTGAGGAAAGCGATGGCGAAGGGTTGCTCCGGCGAATCGGAGCGGAAGAAGCCGTTGACGGTGATCCAGCCTGCTGCCCATTCCACCAGGAACACGCCGGTCATCAGAAGTGCGCCCAGTGCCAGCCCGAAGGCGAGGTCCTGCCACCACAGGCGGTTGAGATGGAAGCCAAATCCGGCGAACGGGCGTCGATCCAGCAACCGCCCCGCGACCCATACACTGGCCAACGCCGCTGCAGTCGTGATCAGAGTGCTGGCTAACATCAAGGACGGGGAGAACAACCCCATATCGAACCAAGCCCCTTCCGGAGCAGAGGATGCCAAGCCAGTCGCGAGCACCACGAGCACGGTCAGCAGCATCGCCAGCAGCGCGAAGATGACCAGCTGTCCCAGCAATCGCCACGGCGCGCGCAAGCGGCATTCGCGCGGGTTCCAAAAAATGCGCAACAGGATCACGGCGCTTCTCCTTTCGAGCCAAGTTTCCGCCCAGTTCTGTGTCTAAGAGCGCGGCACACGCGCCACCAGATAGGCGACACAGGTCTGCCAATCGACCATCTGGCCGCGCAGCGATTCCAGCAGGGCACGCAGCTGTGCGACCTCCTCTGCTGAGAGATGGCGGCGCAAACGCTGGGCGTAGCTGGGGCGTCCATCTTTGCCTTGCTCGGCAAACCAGCGTGCCAGCAATGCCGTGTGGATTTGTTGTTGGATCGTGTAGGTCTGCGTTTCCACGTGCACCTCGGCGAACCCTGCGGCACGAAAAACATCGGCCAGGTCATCAGCATCCCAGTTCACCATGGGATCGTCGGGGTCGTTGTACAGCGCTTCTTCGGCAGCGGCCCAGCGCTGGTAGAGCGTGCCATCCATTTCCGTGCCCTGGAACAACTGATAGAGGCGCTGCCCATAGCGCGGCACCGTCTCCGCCAGCGAGACCCGTCCGCCCGGCGCCAAGAGCGTGGCGAGCATGGCTGCCACGCTGGCCTTGTCCGCCAGCTGAGCCATAGCATTACGCCCGACGATCACATCGAAGTAAACCTTCTCATGCGCGCGTGCTTCCGCTGGAGCATGTCGCTGCCACTCCTGGGCAACCAGCGTGGGCAGATCGGTGGGGGAGCCGCACAGGATCACAGGTCGTGCCATCTCATCCAGGTTGGCAGCCTGTTGGCGCAGCGCTTGAGCAGTGCGTTCATCCCTCGCCAGTGTCCACACTCCGCCTGTCGGCGTCCGTCGCACCGCTTCCCAGGTGAGCAATCCGCTCCCGGCGTTGAGGTCAAGTACCAAGCTGTGGCGTTCGATCTGAGCAGCTGCCATCACACGCTCGCGCAACGCTGCCAGGTGCTCTCCCACATTGCTCAGGGTACGTTGCAGCCAGGCATCCCCACGCCGTCCTCCCGCCCCGTGGGCAGTTTCATAGGCCACGCGTGAGGCGATCATCGCCAGGTCGTCCTCCAGCATTGCGGCCAATTGTGCCTCGCGGCGCTGTGCCACTTGTTCGCGGATGAGGTTTTCGTAGCCCCGATCCGTCGGCTGGTAGAACACCCGGCCCACCAGGTTATCCGGCAGGTACTGCTGTGCCACCCAGTGGTCGCGATAGGCGTGGGGGTAGAGATAACCGGCGCCGTGGCCCAGGCCCTCGGCGTCGCGGCTGGCATCCTTGAGATGAGCGGGCACCTCTCCTTCGCGCTCCTGTTCGACCACGCTGATGGCATCCCACAGGGCGAAGGCGCTGTTGCTCTTGGGCGCGGTGGCCAGATAGAGACACGCCAGAGCAAGGTGGAAACGGCCTTCGGGAAGCCCCACATAATCAAATGCTTGCGCGCACGCCGCGACCACCTGAATGGCGTGCGGGTCGGCCATACCGACATCCTCGCCGGCGAAGATGAGCATACGCCGCAGGATAAAGCGCGGGTCTTCGCCAGCATAGAGCATACGCGCCATCCAGTATAACGCTGCATCGGGATCAGATCCGCGCAAGCTCTTGATGAAGGCGCTGATGGTGTCGAAGTGGACATCGCCGTCGCGGTCATACAACACCGCCCGGCGTTGGATCGATTCCTCGGCCACGTTCAGATCGACGTGGATAACCCCATCGGGTCCCGGCGGGGTGGTCTCCACGGCGAGCTCCAAGGCATTCAGCAGAGCGCGCGCGTCGCCGTTAGCTACGTTGATCAGGTGTTCCAGCGCGTCCTCGTCCACGCGCACAGCGAGCTTGCCGTAGCCGCGTTCGGAGTCGCTCAGAGCCTGCATAGCGACGCGACGCAGCTCATCCGGCGAGAGCGGCTTGAGCTCGAAGATGCGCGAACGGCTGACCAGCGGTTTGATCACCTCGAAGTAGGGGTTCTCGGTGGTGGCGCCGATCAGGATGATGGTGCCGTTTTCGACGTGGGGCAGCAGGGCATCCTGTTGCGCTTTGTTGAAGCGGTGCACCTCGTCGACGAAGAGGATGGTGCGCTGGTTGTACATACCGCGCCGCTCCTGGGCGATGCGGATCGCGTCGCGGATATCGGAGACGCCCGCCAGGACGGCGTTGATGGTGATGAAGTGAGCGCGCGTGGTGTTGGCGATGATGCGTGCCAGGGTGGTTTTGCCG
>JASFBB010000226.1:0-13810 GCA_036172345.1 Anaerolineae bacterium | reverse complement strand
ATCTGTGCCGACGATGTGGCCGGGGTGTAACACCGTCGCGGGGAAGCCGTTCAAGCGCGCCTCGCGCAGCAGATAAGCTTCAATGGCCGCCTTCTGGATGCCGTACTCACCGAACGGGCGGCGCGGCTGATCCTCCGTGGTGGGCACCTGCACGCTGGGCCCATGCACCCAGATCGTACCACATGACAAGAAGTGTTGCACCTGCCCGCGCAGGGCAGCCACCAGATGGCGCGCGCTCGCCTCGGTGAAACAGATCATGTCGATCACTGCGTCCGCCTGCAGGTCGCGTACTAATTGTCCGAAGGTGCCCGCCTGCTCTGCAGCGGCGCGGTCCACCGTCAGCTGGCGCACCCATTTCCACACACTATGCTCCCGATACAAGCGCTGTTGACCGCGGCTCAGCGCGATCACCTCGTGGCCGGCCTCGACCAGGCGCGGCACCAAATAGCCTCCAACGTGCCCAGTAGCACCGATTATCGCAACGCGCATCGTGATTCACCTTTCATCTACTGAGCTGACCACATCCGTTGTCCGTATTCGATGAGCGCCTTCCTCTGGGCGTGCAAATTTGCGTGCGGTGTGTCCTTGGGGATTTCGCAGCTTGCCGCGCTGAAGTTGCGCGGGCCACCGATCTCCAGGCAGCGCCACACGGCAGCATACACCTGCTCCGGAGTGCCCTGCAACATCACTGCCACCGGGTCGAAGTTGCCGCACGTCACTGGATAATCGCTGAAGATCTGGGCCGCACGTTCCAAGTCCACCATCCACTCGAGGTCGATGATGTCGGCGCCGCTCTGGGCCATGTAGGGAAGGATGCGCGTCGTGTTGCCACAGATGTGCAGCCGGGTCAGCGCGCCCATCTCGTGCACCGCGGCAAAGATGCGTTGTTCATACGGCAGCGCAAACGTGCAGTACATCTCCGGGGAGACTTGAGAAGCGATCGAATCGCCCAGCCCGATGATATCGGCGCCGGCTTCGATCTGCGCCCGCGCAAAGGCGATCTCCACTTCGACGCATAGCTCCAGTAGATCGCGCACCCAATCGGGCCGGTCGTACAGGTCGAGTAGCAGGGCGTTCACGCCGCGCAGGTCAGCCGCTTCCGCCAACGCCCCCTCCACCCATCCCATGATGGGCACTTCACCACCGACCCGCTCGCGCAAATAGCGCGTCGCCGCAACCCGGTCGCTCATACGGCGGCCGGTGTGCGGATCAGGGGGCTCCAGGCGTAACAGCTTGGAAGGCTCTGTCAGCAGAGGCTGCCGACACACTGGCAGGTCGTCTTCAGGGAAGAAGATCTCGGCGCCGAAATCGGCGGCCTCGCGGAAGGGGTCCGAGATCGTCTGCACCAGATCGAGGTCGAACGCCGCCTGAACGGCGAGATTCGCCTCAGCCAGGACGCGATAGTCCTGGTAATACCGCGAGAGGGGTTGTCCGATGAAATGCGCGGCGAAGGTCATCATGATGTCGAAATTGGGCGGCCGGTCGACCGTCTCGCCGCGCAGCCGCCGCATGACACGTTCGTAGGGGTTCACCACAGCGCCCCTGTCACCAGCGATGATGCACCAAGTCGCGGATATGCTGCTCGTAGACCTCGCGCACACGGGCCATCGTCTCCGGGCTCAGCGGCGGCAGATCAGCTGCCTGGGCGTTCTGCACCGCCTGGGTGGGGTTCTTGGCGCTGGGGATGGTGCAGCTCACCGCATCGAACATCAGAATCCAACGCAGCGCAAACTGGGCCATTGTGGCGCCTGACGGGACGAGCGGCCGCAGTTCCTCCACCGCTCTTAGACCGACCTCAAAGTCAACTCCGGCAAAGGTTTCCCCGACGTCAAACCGGGCGCCAGTGCGATTGTAATTGCGGTGGTCATCCGGCGGGAAGATGGTCTGCGGGGTCATCTTACCCGTAAGCAGGCCGCTAGCCAGCGGGACACGAGCCACAATGCCGACTTTACGCTGCTTCGCCAGCTCAAAAAACACCTCCGATGGGCGCTGGCGAAATATATTGAAGATGATCTGTACACTTTGTAGATTGGGGTACTCAGTGGCCTTGATCGCCTCTTCAACCTTCTCGACGCTGACTCCATAATACCGAATCTTGCCCGCCTTCACCATATCATCCAGGATGCCGAGGACTTCCGGCCGATAGTACACCTCGGTGGGTGGACAGTGCAATTGGAGCAGATCGATGGTATCAACTCCCAGGTTCTTCAGGCTGCGATCGACGAAAGCATTGAGATTCTCGCGGTTATACCCGTCCGCCGTGTGTGGCCTCAGTCGCCGGCCTGCCTTGGTGAGGACATACACCCGTTCTCCCGGTCCGCGTTCCTTCAGCACCTGCGCGATCAACTGCTCGCTGCGCCCATCTCCGTATACGTCCGCCGTGTCGATCAGGTTGACTCCCTGGTCCAAGGCAGCGTGCAATGCGGCGCGGGCATCCTCGTCGCTCACATAACCCCAATCGCTGCCGATGGCCCAGGCACCAAAGCCAATCTCAGAGACTTTCCAACCGGTGCGGCCGAACTCGCGGTACTTCATAAGTGAACCTCCTTGTCTCCTAGGGTGCTGGCTAAAGGAACCCGGTATGGATGTATGCTCGGAGCTAGGCGACGCGAAACATCTCCCTGCCCTCTCGGCGCCTTGCCCATCTTCCACCGGGGCAACGGCATCTATGATACACACTCCCTTCCTTGGGCGCAAGCTGGTGGAAAATGACGTGAAATTTGCCCTGCACCCCGGTGCAGGGGTATACTCTAGCACACAACCCTCCCTGCGTCGAAAGGAGCTTGCGCCACGATGGCCTTCCCGCTGAGCTACTGCACCGACGGCTACGCCGTGTTGGAGCGCCTCAAGCGCCTCTACGTCGAACGCGATATGTCCATCGTGTTAGCCGCGATGGAGATCCCCAGCGCAGCGCAACAGGAGATGGCGCGCCGCTATCCCGCTGGTTTTTGCGAGTACCCTGACCCTTACGAGCGCGCGCTGTACTGGGACGCGCGCCTGCGCGAGAAGGTGGGCCTCCACGACGACTCGATCCCGTGCGGCTATCTGAGCGAGATGGACCAGGGACTCTACGGCGGATTGGTAGGCGGCACGGCGCGCTTCCTATGCGACCTCGAAATGGGCTGGATTTCCTCAATGGTCGAGCCCATCCTGAAGGATTGGGATGAGTTCGATCGCCTCAAACCCTTCGACCCAAGCGACATGACAAACGAGTGGTTGCGTCGCTATGTGCATCAGATCGAAGTGTTCCTGCAGGTTGCGGATGACAAATGGGGCATCAGCCACTTCATCCTGATCGACGGACTCAACTTCGGCTTCGAGCTCCGGGGAGCCACCGAGACCTACATTGCGCTCATTGAGCGCCCCGAGATGATCCGGCGCGTGATCGACTATGCCTTCGACCTCAACGTGAAAGTGCAAAACCTCTTCTTTGAACGCGTCCCTCTGGTCGAGGGAGGTACGTGCAGCAATTTCGCCCAGTGGCTGCCCGGGCGGGTTGTCTCGGAAAGCGTCGACCCATTTCATATGACTTCAGTGGATTATTTTGAAGCGTGGGGACGGGAGCCGGTCGAGCGCATTCTGAGCGCCTTCGACGGCGGGGTAATCCACATTCATGGCAACGGGCGTCACCTGCTGCCTGCTGTTGCGACAGTCAAGGGGTTGCGCGCCCTGCTCCTCGCCGATGACCGCGGCTATCCGCTCGCCTTTGACATTCTGCCCGAAGCGCGCCAACAGGTGGGAGATGTGCCGCTGATCATCGCCGGCGTCGCGTATCCGCGTTTCCTCGAGGCGCTCAAGGCGCACCAGCTGGTCGGCGGCGTCTTCTACAACGTGACGGATGTGCCGGACGCCGACACGGCCAATCGTTGTATGGAGCTGGTGCGCGCCTATCGAGCATAATCCTAATTGCCTGAGGGAGCTTCTCAGCGAAACAGGTCTAATTCGGGCGGGCGCAGCAATGCACGGGTACTGGCCGCTTCATCGCGCTCATAGGGCAGGCCACGCACCAGCACAACCGGCAGACCTTCACTCGCCTGGCCGGAGACCAGGCTGGCGGCCGCAGCGATCTGGTCGGCAAAGCCCACCGTGGTGATCTGCAGGGGACGGCCGAACAGGTCGGGAACGCCGCGCAAGTCCTGCACCGGTTCCAGGCCGGCGACACCAATGGCAACGCCGACGGTGCCCTCGCGCCACGGTCGGCCGTGGCTGTCGCTGATGACCACCGCTGGCGCAGCACTGGTGAGCTCCCGGATGCGCATGCGCAGCTGCCGCGCGGAAAGGTCAGGATCGGCGGGCAGACGCAACACCATCTCGGCATCAGTCTCCGCTACGTTCGAGGCATCCACACCGGCATTGGCACATACGAACCCCAGCCGATGGCGCACGATGATCACCCGCGGCGCCACGCGCACCAATTCGGCGGTGTCCCATAGCATCACTTCGACCACGCGCGCGTCCTTGCCAGTGCGTGCGGCGAGTTCGCGTGCCTGGGGTGAGGGCTGCACAGTGCGCAGCGCCACGAAGCGGCCCTCCGCGCGCGACACCACCTTCTGCGTGACCACCAGGATGTCCTCATCGTGCAGGGTGATGCCGCCGGCCGTGCGCGCCAGCGCCTCGACGATCAGATGCCCTAGGTCATCACCCGGCTGAACAATCGGGATGCCTATCAGGGGGATGAGTGAAAGCATGGGCGGTTGCCGAATGACAACAAAGCCAGAATAACCGCGATAGAAAGATGCCCGTCAAATCCGATTTCAGAATCCACTGAGGGAATGCGCGAGCCCCCTTGCGCTCTCAACGATGGCACCGACGCCTGGAGCGGGTTGCATGCTCCCCGTCGCCATTGCCGGCGGGTTCGTGCAGCGCTACCTTGTCGAACACCGCCACCAGCTGCTCAGGACGCACCGCGAGCGGTTCCGCAAGGCGCTGGCGCGCCAGCAGCACATACTTTTCGATGATATCATAGCCCACAAAATGTCGGCCCAGGTGTTTCGCTACCTTGGTCGTCTGGCCCGAGCCGAGGAACGGGTCCAGCACCAGGTCGCCCGGGTAAGAATACATCTGGATCAGGCGATAGGGGATCTCCTCCGGGAAGGGACAGGGATGGTCCAGGTGATCCGGCGGCACCGGGGCAATGTGCCAGATGTTGTTGGCGATGTCCATAGTGAACAGGCGGTTGATGGGATATGCCGCTGATTTCTTTTCTGCCTCGTTGCGCGCGCGGTAGATGGGCGGGCCCGGCTTGCGGAAGACCAGGATATACTCGTTCATGATGTTGGGGTAGTAATAGCCGGGATAGGGCTTCTGGATGGTCACGCCGGCGCGCTTGATGCCGGCGGTGCACTTATGCCAGATGATGTCCTGATGGAATTCCCAACCTATGGTGGTCAGCCGCGCCACCAGGTCGAACGGCACAGGGTAATACGTGCCCCCCAGCAGCACAGTGCCGATCACCACAGCGCAATAACCGCCCGGTCGGGTGACGCGCAACACCTCCCCACCGAAGATGCGAGCCAGCCAGTCCAGATAGTCGCCGTAGTCCTGATATCCGAGGGCGTATTTACGCGTGCGGAAGTAGGCGCGTTTGTCGGTGGCGTGGATGTCGTAGTCGATCGCATTCCAGTAGGGCGGCGATGTGACCGTCAACGTGACCACGCCATCCGGTAGCTCACCCATCTGTTCGCACGAACGGTGGTAAATCTGGTCGACAAATTCACCGACGGCATTGTGCATGCTCATGCTCGCCCCGGTCCTTGCGTCGATTCACGCCCCGTCCAGCTCGATGTTCCAGCGGCGCAGCTCCTCCTGGAAGTGATAGGCGGTCATATCCAGGTGCACTGGCGTGATGGAGATATAGCCATTGGAGACCGCCCAGATGTCGGTGCCGTGGTCAGGCACACCCCCTGGCGGCTCGCCGCCGATCCAATAGTACGGCCGGCCACGCGGATCGAGGCGTGATACCAGCTCATCACGGTATACCCGTCGCCCCAGACGAGTGATGGCCACCCCTTTGACCTCCTTCCACGGCACATTGGGGAAGTTGACATTGAGGAACATATCGCTGGGCAGACCATGCTGGGCCACCGCCTGCACCAACTGCGCGGCGAAACGCGCCGGACCCTCGAAGTCGCTCTGTCCGGAAGCAGCGGACAAGGCGATGCCCGGGATGCCGTTCACCACCCCCTCCACCGCTGCTGCCACCGTGCCCGAATAGAAAATGTCATATCCGAGATTGGCGCCTAGGTTGATGCCCGAGACGACCAGATCGGGTTTACGTGAGCTCACACCTAGCCAGGCGAGCGCCACACAGTCCGACGGGGCGCCGCTGCACGCATACCCCTGCGAGCCATCCGCCAGCGCCACTGAGTCGGCGCGCAACGGTTTGTGCATCGTCTTGGGGTGGCCGGAAGCGGACCAGTTGTGATCCGGCGCGAAGACGAGCGTCTCGGCGATCGCATCAATGGCGCGTTTGAGGGGCATCAGGGCAGGTGAGTCGATGCCGTCATCGTTGGTGATGAGCACATACATGGTCACAGCTCCATTTCGCGGCGTCCAGGCAACCACGCTTCACGCTTTTCTTTCTCCTTTGCCTTCTCCTCCAGCGCCTTCGGATCGTGGATCACGGAGAAAGTGCTCGGCGCGCTTTCCGTCTTGTTGCCCGCCGCGTCGTAGGCGATGAACTTGAGCGTATGCGTCTCGGTGTAACCCATTCCGGGCGTGATCACCGCCGTATCTTGAACGATGGTCAGACCACCGGAAAAGACCTGCATATAGGCGATCGGTACATCGGGCATCAGCGGATCGACAACCGGGCTGACCTGCGTCACCGTCACCACTTGTTCGCCGATGATCGCGCCGTCGGGAGCGGTGATCGGGATAGTTGTAGTGACCGCCTGAGGCCATTGCGGCACCTTGACATCGGACATCACGATCGTCCAGCGCATGTTATAGGGTGCCACAGTTGATTCGCCGATCTTTTCTCCATCCAGGTAATACTCCACGCGATCCATCGAGAAGTTGTCCACCGCGTCCACCTGGATGTTAACGTACTCATCCGCTTCCATTTTATAGAGCTTGCCTTCCGGCGGGTTGAGCAGAGTGACCTCAGGCGGGGTGTTATCCACCGTCACCTGCACGGTGGCGCGCTCGAAGCTCTGGTCGTGGCGCACGGCAGTGAGCTGCAGGGTGTAAAGGCCCTCTGTCAATCCGCTGGTGTCCCAGAACTCCAGCGGGCCGTTCTGCACTGGGCTGCCATGGTCGCCGCCCAGCTGAATCCACTCGGTGGGGTTGAGACCCTGGCCATATTCGAGGCGATAGAAAGCGAAGTTATCAATGTTGGCATTGCCGGCAATCACCACACCGCCGCTGACGTACTGATAAGGCGCCGGGCTGGCGATCGCCACCGGGCCGCTCGCTATCGCCAAGCCATACGCTTCGTCGTATTCGGTGGGCGGTTGTGGGATGTTGTTCTCGCGCACCCAGTCTGCCGCTTCGGGAGGATACACCTCATAGACCCGTTCCTCCACCAGCTCGGGCGGGGTATAGACGGTGGCCAGCTTGCCGGTCTCGCGGTTGATGCGAAAGACTTGGTGCACCGTGTCGTACGTCGTGGGCTGCGAACCCTCCAGGAACATCTCGGTAATGGTGCGCGGGCTGTAGGGCGTCGGCAGCAAACCGGAAACTGCGTCCACTTTAACATCCACCAGCCCAGGCGGGCGCAGATACCATTCTTCTGGCTGGTCACGCAGCGCATAGGCCATCACATCGTGCCAGATGGGCGCGGCGCCGGTGAGGCCGGTGACATCCTTCATCGGCTCGTTGTTGTTGTTGCCCACCCACACCGCCACGGCGATCTGGGGAGTGAAACCGATCGTCCAGTTGTCGCGGAAGTCGTTAGTGGTGCCCGTCTTGGCAGCGACGCGCCGATCTTTGAAGTAGAGCGGGCTGTTGCGCCCGAACGCCGGCGCGCGCGCATCGTTGTCCGAGAGGATGTCAGCCATCAGATACGCTACTGCCGGCTCCAACACCTGCTGCGTCTGCGGCTGGGTGTACTGCCAGAGGATGTTGCCCGCTGCATCCTCGACGCGCAGGATGGACACCGGTTCGAGAGTACGGTGGCCAGCCCGCTGGCGCTCGGGTGGCACCGGTTGACCGGCCATCACGCCCATGTTGGCGATGACCCCGTAGGCATACGCCATGTCGAGGGGCTTCACCTCGCCACCGCCCAACGTCAGCGCCAGGCCATAGAAGTCCCCGTTCAACGTGGTGATGCCCATACGGTGTGCGGTGTTGATCACGTTGCGCACACCCGCCTGCTGCAATACCCATACCGCTGGGATGTTATAGCTGCACGCCAGAGCCTGGCGCAGGCGCACCGGGCCGTGGTACTTGCGGTCGTAGTTCTCCGGCACATAGGGCGGATTGGGCGGGTCGGGGAAAGAACGGCGCACGTCCATCACCATGGTGGCCGGTGTGAGCACCCGCTGGGCGAAGGCGGTGATATAGTTGAACGGCTTGAAGGACGAGCCGGGCTGGCGTCCTGGGTCAGCCACGCAGACGTTGACATTGCCGTCGATCTCCTTGTTCCAGTAGTCCACGCTGCCCACCATGGCCAGGATCTCGCCCGTCTTGGGCCGCACAGCCACCACACAGGCATTCGAGGCATGATGGCCGCCCTCGGTGAGCTTCTTAATGTGCTCGCGCGCAATGCGCTCCGTCTCGTTGTTCAGGTCGAGGTCCAGCGTGGTGTACACGCGCAACCCGCCCCGATACACCAGGTCGGTGCCGAACATCTGCTCCAGCTGCTTGCGCACGTAGATGGAGAAGTGGGGCGCCCGAATGTCGAAGCGTTCCTGTATCGGCTTGACCACCAGCTGCTCGGCAAACGCGGCGTTCGCCTCTTCCTGAGAGATGTAGCCGACGCGCACCATCGCTTCCAGTGCCAATCCCTGGCGCTTCTTCGCCTCCTCCGGATTGTCGATGGGGTTGAGCGATGGGAACTGGGGGATGGGCGCGAGCATGGCACATTCGGCCAAGCTCAACTCGCTCGCTGGCTTCTGGAAATAGACCATCGCGGCGGCCTGGATGCCATAGGCCAGGTTGCCGTAGTGATTGGTGTTCAGATACCACTCCAAAATTTGCTTCTTCTCGTAGCGGCGGGTGATCTCCGCTGCCAGGATCACCTCTTTGATCTTGCGCGCATACGAACGGCGCACACGTTCCTCGGGGTCAATGATGATGTTCTTGATGAGCTGTTGCGTGATCGAGCTGCCACCCTGGATGGCGCCGCCGCGCAGGTTCTGCACCAGCGCACGCAGCATGCCCACCGGGTCAAAACCGGGATTCTCCCAGAAGTTCTTATCCTCCAGCGCCACGGTGGCGTTGATGCAATGCGGGGAGATCTGATCCAGCGTGACGTATTGGCGATCACCCAGACGGGGGTCGAAGATTTCGTAGAGCAGGTGTTGACCGGTGCGATCGTAGATCTTGGTGGTCTCGAAGTTTTGCTGTTGCGTTTCGATCGCGCGTGGGTCCGGCAGGTCCTTGGCATAATGGGCATAGACCCCGAAGGCGGTGCCGGCCACAGCTAACGTCACCCCGCCGCCCAAGATCAGAACAACAGCGACAACGAGGATAACCAAGCGCAATAACCAGCTCCACAGCGTGGGGCGGTGGCGGTTACGCCGTGCCCGTGCCCGTTTGGCGACAATCACACGTTGAAGCATATCCATAGTCGGTTGTCGCACACCTCCAAAAGCAATGCACCGGCCTGTCGCAGACCGGTGCCCACCCTAACCCATATGGGCCCTGCAGGGATCGAACCTGCGACCAACCGGTTATGAGCCGGCCGCTCTACCGCTGAGCTAAGGGCCCAGTCTTAGAGCGGGCAGCGGGAATCGAACCCGCATGACTAGCTTGGAAGGCTAGCGCTTTACCATTAAGCTATGCCCGCACGCCCGCCGCTGTGTCCCGTGCACCAGCCGCGGGCATGGCCAGAACAGCCAGCTCACCAGTGATGGCACGCAGTGCATCGCGCTGGTGTCACGCTGCAGGACCAATTGCCAGCTCTTAAGCTGCCAATCTCCATTTCATTTTATATTATACCACCGAGAGTACCAGCGCGCAAGCGTCGCCGATGCCAAAACAGATGGCGACTGAAGTCGCATCTGGCAGGCGTGCCGCATTTTGTGTCCGGGCAGTTTATGTTATACTCTGCGCGCGATGGATATGCCTAAGGAAAACGAGGAAACGCAAGACTCCACTTCTGAGCTGATGTTGCCCACAACGCCGCCGGATTTCCGTTCCGGCTTCGTGGCGGTGGTGGGGCGGCCCAACGTGGGCAAGAGCACCCTGATGAACGCCTGGTTGGGCCAGAAGGTGGCCATCGTAAGCCCCAAGCCGCAGACGACGCGCAACCGTCTGCTGGGCATCTACACCGACGACATAGCCCAGGTGATCTTCATGGACACGCCGGGCATCCATCAGCCGCGCCATCTGCTCGGCAAGGCGATGGTGGAGACAGCAACGCGCACGCTCAAGGACGCCGATGTGGTGTTATGCGTGGTAGACGCGAGCGAGGCGCCCACTCCGGAGGATGCGCTGGTGGCCGAGGCGATCCACCAGCACGCGCGCGGGCAGCCGCTGGTATTGGCGCTCAACAAGATCGACCTGCTGCCCACGGGCGAGAGTCCGCATACATCCGCTTACGTGGAAACGGTGAAACCCACCGCCTGGCTGACCGTCTCGGCGACGCGCGGCGATCGACGGGACGCGCTGTTGCAATGCATCATCGCGCACCTGCCCACCGGCCCGGCCTACTATCCGCCCGACCAGGTCACCGACCAGACGGAGCGCTTCCTGGTCGCCGAGCTGATCCGCGAAGCCGCGCTGCACCATTTGCACCAGGAAGTTCCCCATGCCCTGGCCGTGGTGACCGACGAGTTCCGCGAGCGCGATGAGCACACCACCTACATCAGCGCGACGCTGTACGTCGAGCGCGACTCCCAGAAGCGCATCGTCATCGGGCAGGAGGGCCGCATGCTCAAGGCCATCGGCCAGAGCGCCCGCCAGGAGATCGAGCAGCTGCTGGGCAAGCACGTCTATCTCGATCTGTGGGTCAAGGTGTGGCCCAAGTGGCGCAAGAAGGAAGCCGACCTGCGTCGTCTGGGCTACCGCCTCCGGGGCGGGTGATAGCCCTTTCCAACTGGGTAGATCTTTCGAACCGGTAGCAGGGTGAAGCGCACAAACTGGGCCGTGCGTTAGCGAGCTATTCCCCGGAGAAAACTCTTAAGGGGATCAAAGGCTGGCGCATCCCAAGGCCAGAACCCCCTCTGAGCTGCTTCACCCAAACGTAACCCCGCTTCTGGCTTTGCCACTAAGAAGACTTGCGTTTTCGCTTTGGAGAGATTCCCAGGCTCAGGAAAACCTTGTCGCCCGAGACATTCGAAATATCGGATTATGCAAAGCATAGCCGGGGTCTCTGCCACCGCTCTGAGACAGAGATCTTCTAGCATCCCACTCTCGCCCTCTGGTGAACCTCATGGGCGATATCTCCCTCGCTTACTCCACCTGCTCCGGCAGCTCGCCCAGGTCCTTGAGCACCAGATCGGGGGGCGAGGTCAGGCGCGCCACGTCCTCGGGCTTCGTCACGCCGGTCAGCACCACTGCCGTCACCATGCCGGCTTGCTTGCCCATGGCGATGTCTGTCTCCAGGCGGTCGCCGATCATCATGCAGTGCGCCGCCGGCACCTCCAGGCGCTCCAGGGCAACCTCCATAATCAGCGGCGAGGGCTTGCCGGCCACCACTTCCACCTTGCAGCCGGTGATGTGTTCCAACGCGGCGATGGTGGCGCCGGCATCAGGGATGGCACCGCCTGGCATGGGGCACGCCTTATCCGCATTGGTCGCGAAGAAGCGCGCCCCACGCACCAAGGCTTGATAGGCGGTGTTCAACTTGCGGTAGTCCAGCGTGCGGTCGAAAGCGACCACCACCGCGTCGATCCCGTGCGGCTGGATGACCTCGCGTGCATCCTGATCCAGCAGCTCATCCACCACGGTCAGCCCGTGGCTGCGCAGTTCGGCCACCAAGTAGGGCTCGCCGATCACGTAGAGGCGCAACTGGGGCGCCGTGCGTGCCAGATAGCGCCCCAGCACCAATGCCGAGGTGATCACATCGTCCGGCTCGGTGGGGATGCCCAGGCGGGTCAGCTTCGCGGCGTACACCTGGCGCGATTCCAGCGGCTTGTTGCTCACGAAGACGGTGCGCTTGCCCCGGCGGCGCAGGGTCGCGATGCACTCCGCCGCACCAGGCAGCGCGGCATCACCCAGGTACACCGTCCCATCCAGGTCGAACACAAAACCGTCAATGTGGAGTGTCATAAGGTGCTCGCAGGTCTCTCATAAAGTCGAAGGGGTTACAGGCGCACCTGGCGCACACGCACCACACCTTCCAGCTGTTCCAACTCGGCCAGCACCTGTGACGGCGCCTCGGCATCCAGGTTGATAAACGAGAGCGCTTGACGGCCTGGAGCTTCGCGCCCCAGCCGCCACTCGGCGATGTTGATGCCATGGCTGCCCAGCAGCGTGCCGACGCGCCCGATCACGCCCGGCATGTCGATGCTCTCCACCACCAGGATGACGCCCTCAGGCAACGCGTCGATGGGGAAATCGTCCACCTGTACCACGCGCGGCGACTCGCGTCCCAGCAGGGAACCGGCGATGGTGCGCTGGCCACCCTCCCACGCGACCGAGCAACATAGCAGGTTGGCGTAGCTCGCCCGCGCGATGCCGCTCGTCTCGGAGACGCTGATGCCGCGCTGCTTCGCCAGCAGGGGCGCGTTGATGTAATTGACCGGGATGTCGGTGATCGGGTCGAGCAATCCCTTGAGCAGGGCAACGGTGAGCGGCTTGCTGTGATCTGCCACTTCGTCGCCTTGCAGCTCGAGCTCCACGCGCTTGATCGGCCCGCCGGCCAGCTGCATCTGCAGGCTGCCCAGCTTCTCGGCCAGCGTCAGATAGGGCTTCAACTGGCGGAAGACACTCGGGTCGGCCACCGGCACGTTGACCGCATTGTGATAGCTCTCACCGCGCAGAGCGGCCAGCACCTGCTCGACGATCTTGGTGCCGACATCGCGCTGCGCCTCGATGGTGCTGGCGGCCAAGTGGGGCGTCAACACCACGTTGCTCAGCGTACGCAGCTTGCTGTCGGCCGGCAGCGGCTCCTCGGTGAACACATCCAGCGCTGCACCGGCCACGTGGCCGGAGACCAACGCCTCGTAGAGCGCTTCCTCATCGATCAGCGCCCCGCGCGCGCAGTTGATGATGCGCACGCCCGGCTTCATGCGCGCGATGTTCTGCGCGTTGATCAACCCACGGCTCTCCGGAGTGAGCGCCGCATTGAGGCTGATGAAATCGGCGCGGCTGAGCAGCGTTTCCAGGCTGACCAGCTCCACCTTCAGCTCGCGCGCCACCTCGTCACTGATATAGGGGTCATAAGCGATCACGGTCATCTCGAACGCCTGCGCGCGGCGTGCCACCTGCTGTCCCACACGTCCCAGCCCGACGATGCCTAATGTCTTCTGATAGAGCTGCACGCCCATAAAGCGGCTGCGTTCCCACTGACCGGCGCGCAGCGACGCATCCGCCTGGGGGATATGGCGACACAACGCCAGCATCAGCGTCATCGTGTGCTCGGCGGTGGCGATGGTGTTGGCGCCTGGCGTGTTCATCACCATTACACCGCGCAGCGAAGCGGCTTCGAGGTCGATGTTATCCACACCGGCGCCGGCGCGTCCCACCACCTTCAGGCGCT
>JASFBB010000225.1:0-2921 GCA_036172345.1 Anaerolineae bacterium | reverse complement strand
CCGCTGGCCCATTTCTCCAGGGTGGCCATGGCATCCGGCATGCAGGTGTCGGTACAGATACCATTTGAAGCAGTGGGCAAACCGTAATGACGTCCAATTTGCACACAGGCAGCCGACATCAGGCCCACCTCGGCCACACTGATAGAGGCCATGCCAGCACGCATATCAAATGCCATCGGGTGAGCGGCATATACTGCCAGCGCACCGGGCCGGTGCAGCTGGATGATGGTGAGCGCGGCCAGCATTTCGGCGTTGATCTGCACCACCGCGCCCGCCGGCGTCACCGGTGCTGTCACCCCTGCCACCGCGGAGGAGTTGAAAAGCACTGGGATGCCCAGTTCGGCAGAGACCATCGCTGCCTCGCATTGTCCCCAACCGTAGGTCAGGGGGCTGTTGACCGACGAAAGCACCATCAGCCGAGGCAGGCGTCCACTTCCCTGGACCACTTGGCTCATCCGCCACAGCCAGCGCATACCCTCGCCGCTGAAGGCGGAGAACATGAAGGGTTTGTCGGTGTGGTGCAGCATTCTGGCAAGACAACGCACCTCTGCAGAATGGGTGGCTTCCTCCTGATCGATCAGCGAACCCGCAATGTGGATATTAGGCAGTCTGTGAATCAATCGGGTCCAGTTGATGGTATCCTCTGCGGTGACCGGACGACGCCTCGCAGCGCGGTGATCGATGATCCAGTTCAGACCTGTCGTCGTGCGCGCGTATTGTGGACCGTCCAAGTAGAGGTGGCAGTCCCGCGCGGCAGAGTCTCCACCGTAGATGGTGACCTGACGAGGGGCAGACTGCAGTGCCAGTTCGACTAACGGGCGAGGGAGGTGCACCCGTTGGTGCGCCTCGTCCACCCGGGCACCGGAAGTTTGCAACAGCCGGCGGGCGGGTGGATAGTGTACCACGATGCCCACTTCCTCCAGCACGCGCAATGACTGGGCATGGATGCATTCAATATGCTCCTCGTTGAGGATGGCAATGCGCAATGTCCCTGGAGAATGCGCCTGGCGGTTTGCCTTGGGATCTGTCCCCCGCATATGCAGCCTCCTCCTGTTCTTCCATTGCAGGCAGTGCGCAATAACAAAAAAGTGGGGTTCCATCCATTGGAGCTTTTTTATTCGGGCGGAACCCCCTTTCGCGTGCTCTACATTGTCGCCGATCTGCCCAGCGAGCGCGATCCCGGTTTAGCTCTGCCTGCCCAACACTCGTCTCACCCAGCGCAGCAAGAGCGGGAAAAGACCTTCGGGCGCGAAGATCGCGACCAGGGCGAGCACGATGCCTAGCAACAGAATGCGGTACTGCTCCACGGCGCGCATGATCTCGGGCAGGACGGTGAGCACGGCACACCCTGCGATGGGCCCCCAGAAGCTAGCCCAGCCACCGATCACGATCATCGCGAGCAGGTTGATGGTGGTGCCGAAGAGCATGATGGCCGGCGAGATCGCCCCGTACCAGTGTACATAGAAAGCGCCGGCCCAGCCGGTGAAGAAAGCGACGAAGCCGAAGAGGAACAGCTTGTAGCGGAAGGGGCTGACACCCCGGCTGATGGCGTACACTTCTGAGTCGCGCAAGGCGCGGAAGGCCATCCCGATGGGTGAGTAGAAGATGCGCCAGATGGCAAATGTGGCGATTACGAAGAACACCAGCGCCAGGTAGTAATACAGGAATTGCGCCTTGTCACCGCCCACCCACTCTTCGAAGGGGAACTTAGGCACATAGCGCAACCCATAGCCCCCACCAGCGACGAAGTTGGGGCCCTGTGTGGTGAAATTGCGGAACAGCTCCTGGAAGCCCAACGTCAACAAGACCACGTAAGCGCCGCGCAGCCGCAGCGTCGGCAGCCCCAAGATCACGGCCACGACGGTCGCCGCAATGGGCCCAAACCACATGGCCACGAAGGGACTCCAACCCAGTTGCTGCGTGATCACGCCACTGGTCCAGGCACCCACGGCAAACAATGCCACCTGGGCGAAGGAAAAGATGCCCGAGACACCCATGATCAGATTCCAGCCCTGCACCACGATGCCCCACAGGAAGAAGAGGATCAGCAGGTGAAGGACGAACTTGCCAAATGGCAGGAGATCTGTGGCCCATGGCAACACCAGGGAAACCAACAGGGCAATCACCACCGGGACGACGCTCAGCCGCGACCACGGCACTGCCGACGGTTTAAGTCGTTCCTCGATATGGGTTGCCACAGATTGTCTTGAAAAGCTTTCCTCTTGAATCATAGCCGTTGCGCCTCCCCCAGACCGAACAGCCCGCTGGGCCGTATCACCAGCATGAGCATCATAAACAGAAAGACACCCGGCAAGGCCGTACCGGCTCCCAGATAGACCATCAAAAAGGATTGCAGCAGGCCGATAAGGTAGGCAGCCCAGATGGTCCCCTTGACACTTCCCAGACCGCCGAAGATGGTCACCACCAGTGCCATCAGCATAGCGTTGGCGCCCGATTCGCGCTGCACCTGGTAAACGGTCGAGAGGAGCGCACCGGCCAGGCCGGCCAGGGCGGCACTGATGCACATCACGATGAGAAACACGGTACGCGTCGGGATACCCATCAGCTGCGCGGCATCTGCCTGCTGCGAGACCGCCTGGATCGCCAGGCCATAGCGCGATTTGCTCAAGAACACGCTCAACAGCACCAGCGCGATCACCGCCACAGCCACAACCACCAGAAAGTTATAATTGATCACCACCCTGCCGACCTTGAAGATACCCGGGATCAATGGGGGCATCTGTTTGACGCGCGGGCCGAAGATGAGCAATATGCTCTGATCCAGTGCCATTCCAACCCCCACACCTACGATCAGGGAACCTACATCCCAGCCCGGTTTTCCCAGGATGCGATTCAGAAACAGGGTTTGCATCCCGAAGCCCACCACCGCCGTTCCCAACGCTGCGATGAGTAATGCCGGC
>JASFBB010000224.1:0-3884 GCA_036172345.1 Anaerolineae bacterium | reverse complement strand
CCGCACAACACCCGGCGGGCGCCGACTGCGGGGATGAGAATGGCACCCAAGGCCGCGCCAGGGATGGTGCCATAGCCCCCTGTTACCAGGCAGCCGCCCATCACGGCGGCAGCGATCGCCTCCAACGCGGTGGTTGTTCCTGTCGTCGCGGCGACAGAGTGAAAACGGCTGGCGGAGATCATTCCTGCCAACCCGGCCAGACCCGCACACAGCACAAAGGTGATCAACTTCACTTGATTCACCTCGATGCCCATCGCTCTGGCCACTTCCTTATTACCCCCGACCGCCATCACAAAGTTGCCATATTGGGTCATCCTGAGGATGATGGTGAAGACCACCACAATCAAAAGAAACCAAACGATGGAGATGTTAAAACCACCTCCCAACGGACCGCCCAGTGAGTTGACGAGAAAATCCAACTCGGCGAAGGTGCGTGTGAATCCGCCCGTGGTGAAGTAGATAAGCCCTCTGAGGAACATGGAGGTGCCCAGCGTGACAATCAAGGAAGGCACCATTGTGCGCGTAGTCACTAACCCGTTCACCAGGCCGGCCGCACAGGCGATCCCCATAGCGATCGCAAAGGCGGGCACACTGCCCAGCTTGCTCGCAAGCAATACGAAGAGCAGCCCGCTCAATCCATACACCGAACCTACTGAAAGATCGATCTCCCCGCAGATCAGGGTGAACGCTACTCCGACCGTCACGATGCCCAACTCGGCGCTCTGCGCCAACAATGCTGCTACATTTCCGATCCCGGCGAACTTGCCCCCCGAGAGGAACACGAACACCAACCACACGACGCCCAGGCTGATCAACACCCCCAGCTCGGGCCGCTTGCCCATTGTTCTCATGAGATGCATACGCGTTGATGAACCTCCTGCTCCGAGGATGATGAGACGAAGAATAAACAGCTGGCGATATCCTGTTAAAGGCAGGCCACCTCCGCGAAGAGGTGGCCTGCTCATTTTGCCAACAGGAGAGGTGATCCCAAACCCCTGAGCACAGAACAGACGAGAGTCACCCGCGGCTAATCAAGCTCTTCTGTTGGCGATCCTATGCTGCGACTTGCTGCAGCCTCTCATAGATGGGCCCTATTGACCCCAGCCAGCCAGCTCGTTGTAGGTTTGCTCGCCGAAGAGGTTCACCAACCGCGTCTTCCAATCCGCTGCGGTGCTCTTGTCAATGATCACCGGGCCGATGATCTCCTCGGGAGGTGGCACATAGCCATACTCTTTGTAGATATAGAGCCATACGACCGGCAGGTAGCCCTGCAGGTAGAATTGCTGGCTGTGCGTGGCAATGACATAGCCGCGCAGGATGCCCTCTACCGACATCGGGCTCTCGTCCACGGTGGCGATCTTGACCTTGTCGGTCAGGCTCAGCTCCTTGGTCACGTTATAGACATAGGGAGTGGCCAGCATCGTCACGATCCAGATAGCCTCTGTGTCTGGGTTGGCTTGCAGGTAGCTGCGCCAGGTGTCGGCGATCTTGGCCGGCTCCTCCGTCAGGGCGACCTTCTCAACCGTCACCCCCTTGGGCTGGAGTGTGTCGATCAACCCCTTGCAGCGCATTTCGGCGCCCACATGTCCCACATGGCCGATACCACAGGCAACGCGCTTGGGCAAGTTGGGCTCGAATTCTTTCAGAATGCGTTCAGCCATCTGGACGCCGGTCTTGTACTCATCCCCTCCCACGTAGGTGAGATAGGGGATCTTCTCCGGCGCCGGGCGTGGGTCGGCGATGTTCGAGGCAATCACCGGAATGCCGGCGTTGATTGCCTCGCGCAGGGGGGCATCCAGCGCAGCCGGGTCGGTGATGGGGACGATCAACCCATCCGGTTTGGCTGCTATGGCGGTCTGCAGCATATTCACCTGCTGCTCCACGGAGAACTGCTCAGGCGCTACATAATTGACCTTGACAGGGAACAGCTTGGAAACATCCTCGATGGACTGGGTCAACCATTTCATATTGGGGTCAGCGGGCCCGATGTGTGATACGAAGTAGAAGGTATACTTCGGCTCCTGGGCGGCCGTTGTTGCCGGCACGCTGGCGCTGACCACCAACATCGCGAGCAAAAGTCCAACCGCAACTATCAGTGAAATGGGACGACGTATGTCTCTCATAGGTTTTATCCCTCCTTTTCACCCTGATGTTGCATAAGATGGCCCAAAACGGTGGTAAGAGGTTTTACGTATGGAGAGATTTCTCTGCACAGTTCACATCATAAACACCTCCTTGTTCCAAGAATGCGTTTTCTTCAGCCCCAAGGCTGTTCAGCATAGTGCGGAAGAGGGTTGTGTGGAAGCTGTGAAAAATCGCGCACATTTAATGGGTCTCGTCCGCAATGTCACACCCCCGCTCTCAGCTCATTGATCGCCTTTTGAGGGGCAAGCACGACATTGCACACGTGTACATAAACTATTATAGCACGAAAGCATCGAGATGTCAAGGGATTTTTCAGGAGATTTGTGCTCCGGGCCTTTTGATGCTAAGATTTCAATATATCCATCATCGGGGATCGATTAACGAGGAACGCAGTGACAGCTATACGTAATTTCGCGGGACGGCATCCTCAGATCGTCGCCTGGATTGCCCTGGCAATCGGGATGGTGATCATCCTGATCTGGTCGGCCAAGGATGTGGGGTTCACCCCCACCCAATGGGCAGCGCTCATCGTGACCACCATTCTGCTGGCCGGTGCATGCGTGTGGATCATCGGTTGGGGCGAAGAAGAGGAGGAGCAGGACGCAACCCCACCGTCCCCTTCTGAAGAAACCACATCGCAGGGCAAGGCATCCTAGCAATTACCGAGCCACGACCTCTTCTCCGAACTGCGACCGTGAAGGGGGCGGTTTGGGTCGCTTGCGCACGCGCGCGACGCACTCGGCTGTTTGCTGGCGCGCGCGGCTCAGTTTGAATCATCCGAGCCGCAACCGTGAGGGAGCGGTTCACCCTTTATAGGTACTACGCTTCTCCACAAAGGGTGGTGTTGAAAAACCTCTCAGTCTATTTCTACCCACAATCCTGTAGGGGCACGGCATGCCGTACCTCTAGGGCCGTACCCCGCAAGGCGTCCTGCCTATTTCTACCAGCAATCCGGTAGGGGCAAATAATCATTTGCCCCTGCCGTTGTAATGCCCCGGGGGACTTTTTCAACACCCTCTCAAGCCACAATTGACAGCGCGATGTGGGTCACATATAATGAAGCTGTCCCAAGCGGGCGAATAGCTCAGCTGGTCAGAGCGCCTCGCTTACACCGAGGAGGTCACAGGTTCGAGTCCTGTTTCGCCCACCTGCCTCTTGAGCCATGCACATCGAGAGTACAGGATCGCGTCCTATGCCCGGATTACCTCCCATCCCCGACGTTGATACCTTCGACCTGGGGCGCTTGTTGCTCAATATGGCCCTGGCGGTCGTCTGGACTGCGGTGGCCGGAGTGTGCTTTGCTGTCGCGATCTCGCTGGGGTTGCGTCTGCTCGCCGCGTTGCTGCCGGAGCTAGATTACCTGGGCGAGCTAAAGCGCGGCAACATGGCGGTGGCGCTCATAGTGAGCGTCGTGCTGGTCAGCTTGACAGCGATCGTGGTGGCTATCCTGCTCAAGTGATCGAGGGAACTTCCCCTTCGCGTGGGGCCTCGGGCTCAACATGGATCACGATGCGCCCCAGGTCAGGCAGCTGGCGACGCAGTGCCTGCTCCACCTGCTCCGCGATGACGTGCGCATCCACCATAGAAGTCTCGGCGTTTATGCCACAATGCAGGGTGACGATCAATTCTGCCCCACTGCGGTGTACGTGGACATCGTGGGGCTGGCAGCGCGTTGGGTCCTGTTCCTGCCATTCTGCAAGCGCTTGGAGCACCCGGGCGGCGTCCTCGGCGCTCGCCCG
>JASFBB010000223.1:0-6451 GCA_036172345.1 Anaerolineae bacterium | reverse complement strand
TATTTGCCGACGCCCATCACGCCGGGGGTCTGCAGTCCACCGCCGGCGATGCCCGCCAGCGTGCTGAAGGTCATGCCGGCCGGGGTCATGCTCGGGTCCTCGCGCGACACCACCATCACCCCGTTGGCCTCGGGGATGACCATCACGATGCATTCGAAGCAGCCGCAGGCGGTCATGGGGTTCTCGGTGATGGAGTACATGGCCACCTCGTGCACTGTGCCGTGGGACGCTTGCTCGACGAAGGCGTTGGGACCCTCCCAATAGCCCTTGACCGGGTCGATCATGCGCCCCTTCTTGATGGGCTGGTTGGGGCCGGTGGGGTTGATCTCGTAGCTCGCCTTGCAGTCGAGCCAGTTGTAGGCGCCACACAGGCCGAGGCGCTGTGGTGTCACCACACAGACGTGGTTGGGCGCGAAGCTCTGGCAGAGTGTGCAGGAGTAGAACTCATCCACCGCCTCGTCGGTCAGGTTGGCCAGCCGTTGGTTGCGATAGGCATACGCCGCGCGCGCCTTTTCCAGCCATTCGGCGTGCAATGCAGGATCGGTGATGATCTTCACCTGCACCTTGTCCACGATGGCGCCGAAATCGGCGTGGAAGCGCGCGTGCAGGATATCTCCGAAGTGGCGCAAGGTGAAGCCCTTCTCAGCGGCCACCTTGCTGATGCGGATCCAGGTGATGTCGCGCTGGCCGATGTGCTGCACCCCTGAGGCGCCGTTGATGAAGTAGTGGATCTGGCGCTCCAGCACGGGTTCAAAGTCCTGCTGCATCTTGCGGCCGGCCACCTCGACCAGGATGCCCATGTCCATCGCCCCACCCACCGGCACATCGTCAAAGGAGGGGCCGATGACCTCGATCTTGCCGTCCTCCACCTGGTCCAGATCGACCATACGCAGGTACTCGTAGGCGCGGCTGTGCTTGCCGCCGAACTCGACGCGCATATCCGCCTTGCGCACCACCTCGCCCTCGAATGCGGAGCCGTAGGGCACCGGGATGGGCACCTCGGTCACGCGCACCTTGACCCCGCGCACCTCGATGCACTTCTGCACCAGCCGCTCGGCTTTCTCCATGTCATCCTTGCCGGGGATCTCGTTCCACGGCATCGAGATGACGTGCTCGTAGGTGGTGATGCCGGTGGGCAGTATCTCGGGGATGACCGTATCGGCGATCACTGGGAAGCCGAAATTGATCGCCCCGGCGGCGGCGGCGTACTTGAGATCGTCCACCTCGCCCAGTGCCAGCACGAAGGCGAAAACGCGATCCTTGTTATACAGCAGGATATCGCGCGCCATGCCGCCCTTGAGGCCGCCGAAGGTGAGCGCCGAGCGGGTGGCGAAGCCCAGCGCGTAGATGGCGCTGATGGTGTCCAGGCCGAAGGGCACGGTGTAGGTATCGTAGCCCAGCTCGACCCCTTCTTCCATCAGCTGGTGCAGGATGCTGCGTCCGTTGACGTTGCCGCTCAGGAAGACCAGGATGTTGCGCCGCTGCAGCTCGCGCACGATCTTGACGGCTACTTCGTTGCTCTTGGCGCAGCCGACCACCGCGGCGAAGCCGGGCATGCGGCCATCCACCAGCTGGATGCCCCAGCTGCGCAGCTGGATGTCATCGATCGGGCCGTTGAGGTGGCCGTCCACCTCGCCGCCCAGCTGCTCTGGCGTGTATTGGGTGCCGCCCGCCAGGCGGAAGCCGGGGATGCGCTGCGGCTCCAATTTGTAGACGAAACGGATTGCCTCGATCGCTTCCGCGGCCAGGAGGGTGGCCATGCCGCTGTCGAGCGTCTCGCCCAGGTAGGGCGTCCAATGTTTGTTAGAGGGCAGCGGATGCAATAGGAAGCGGGCATGTTGCAAAACCGGCTTCAGCTGGCCGAGCTTGGTCACCTCGATCCCGGTCATGCCGTAGATGACCGGCAGGTAGTAAGCTGTGTTGGGGAAGGCGACCGGTGTATCGGGGCCTTTCTCGGCCAGGGCTTTTTGCAGCATCAGTTCCGCTTCGGTTACCAGTGCATGGGCACCGCGCATTGCGCGCGTAGCGATGTATCGGGACATAGCTTACACCTCCATACCATATAGGGCGGCGCGTCGCTGCGCCAGCGGCAGCATTTCTAGCTCGAGCACACGGCGGTCACCACTGCGCCCGAAGCGGCTCGGGTCGTAGGCCGGCAGCTTGAGCGCGGCGCGCTTCTTGTCGATGTGTTCCAACGTGCGGCGGATCATCTCGTCCGGGTTGTTGGTGAATTCCAGCTTGCCACCGTAGAGGCGCTCCCAGCCCTCGCTGAGGTAGCGCAGCACCAGGTCGCTGTCCGAGACGCGATCGGGCATGCCGCTCACCGGCGAAGAGCCGCCGAAGATGACGTAGACGCCGGACGCCACGCAGTAGGTGGCAATTGCCAGGGCCTTCTCACTCATCCACTCCGGCGCCAAGCCGACCGCGGGGATCTGATCGATGTCGTCGCCCAGCCCACCTTCGGCGACGATCTGGGTGAGCACGGTCAGGATGCGCGAGTTGTCCACGCAGGAGCCGACGTGCAACACCGGCGGGATGCCCACCGCTTCGCATACCTCGCGCAGTCCCGGGCCGACGTGGTCGAGACCGGCTTCGCCTACCATCAGCCCCGCCTTGGCGCTGGCGATGGCGCCGCAGCCGGTCTCCAGGATCAAAACGTCCTGCTTGAGCAGCTCCCTGGTCACATACGTGTGCAGATAATCGTGCGGGCTGCGCGGGTTGTTGCAGCCGACGATCGCCGCCGCGCCGCGGATGCGCCCGGCCATCACAGCATCGTTCAGCGGGCGGAAGGAGGCGCGATAGGTGCCGCCCAGCATATAGTTGATATATTCGTGGGAGAAGCCGGGGATCAGATCCTCGTGCACCTCCGGGATGCGCGGCTCGGCGCGGTTCTTGTAGTTGTCGATGGCGCGCTTGAGGATCTGCTTGGCGATGGTCAGCGCCTTGTGCTCATCGAATTCGATGTGCACCGCGCCCTTGATGCGCACCTTGGGCGAGGTGGTGATGATCTCGGTGTGGAACTTCTGCGCCAGCGGGACCAGCGCCTGCATGATGCATTGCACATCCACCACCATCGCCTCGACGGCGCCGGTGAGGATGGCCAGCTCCTGCTGCAGGAAGTTGCCCGCGGCGGGGATGCCCTGGCGCATCAGGATTTCATTGGCGGTGCAGCAGATGCCCGCCAGGTTGACGCCCTTGGCGCCGGCCGCCTGGGCGTAGGCGATGATCTCTGGATCCATCGAGGCGGCCACAATCATCTGGCTGAGCGTCGGTTCGTGGCCGTGGACAACCACGTTGACCATGTCCTTGCGCAACACGCCCAGGTTGGCCCGACCTACGATGGGCGCCGGCGTGCCGAACAGGATGTCGGAGATGTCGGTGCCTATCATGCTGCCCCCCCAACCATCGGCCAGCGCGGTGCGCACCGCCTGCTGGAGCAGGTGCTCCATGTCCTGGTCATCGCCGATGTGGGTGCGGTGCAGGCACTCCACCACCTCGCGATCGATGCCGCGCGGCACCACCCCCAGCTCGCGCCACAGCTTCTGGCGCTTGGCAGGCGCGCGGCTGATCAGCACCACTTCACCCTCTTGCTGGCCGAACTGCGCCAGGTAGAGATCGGCCAGGTCATTGGCGATCTCGTTGGGCGAACGCCCCTCGATGGGGATGCCGTAATAGGCAGCCAGCGTGCGCAGCTTAGCGACATCGCGGATGTAGTAGCCCTCGGTGTGGCCGTTGGCGGTCGCCTTGAGCGTCATCGCCATGCCGCGCCCGTGATCCGAGTGGGCGGCGGCACCGGCGGCGATCATGCGCACCAGGTTGCGCGCCTGGATCACGTCGATCGTGGCGCCGCACACGCCGGTCGAGCCATCCTTGGTGAGGCGACAGGGCCCCATGCCGCACATCTTGCAGCACATGCCGGCGCCGCCGATGTTGCACGGCGCCATCATCTCGGCGCGGCTGAAGGCGGTGCTGACACCCAACTCCTCGGCGCGCTGGAGCATCTGCTGCGCCGCCGGATCGATACTGCGCTTGCTGAGATCACTTTCTTTAGCCATGGACTATTCCTCCTCATTCTGTCTACGCAACACACCAAACCCCGGGCACGGCCACAACGGCCGGCCTTGATAGCTAACCCGCTGTTCAAAGCTCACCACCCTTTTGGATTGCTCATAGGCGACCGTGTGGCGGAAGTAGGGCTTCTGGCCGCTGTTCTCGGTCACCGCGATCCCCGTCTCGACCGGCAACGGCATATCCCCGCTGTAGCCTGCCTCTTCCAGTCGTTTTCGGATTTCCTCCTGGCTCACTTTGCTCGGATCGTAGGTCACCTCGACGACGTGGAAAGCGCTGCTGGCGTAGATGTCTTCAACGCCGGGGATCGCCTCCAGGATGCGCCGCACCTCCAACACGTGGTGATCACCGTACAGAAGTGGTAATTCGAATACTACTGTCTCCATTCTTACCCCCTTTATGCTCAATTGTCTGGCCAGCTCCAGGACAGCTTTGGCCTCGTAGCGGCGATGCCCGCCCAGCGTGCGCACGGCAGGTAACAAACCTGCCTCGGCCCAGCGCGTCACGGTGCTGGGCGAAACGCGAAAGAGCTCGGCCACTTCCGAGCGGGTGAGCAAACGATCACCCTTCTCTTCTGGATTTCTCAGAAGCATGCGAGCGACCTCCAATTCGTCCCCTCTCATACGCTATATATTGCAATCCACCCCACTGTGCAGGACGTCACGTATCACTGTATATTTTTAGCAGGGGGACACTCGAATTACAAGAATGGATTGAACGTTTTGAGCGTTTTGAGCGTTTATATCCATTTTAGATAACACGCAAATTTCACTATACACCAAATTCCAGGTTGATGGAAGATGCAAACACACTATATTGTTGGGCTTTTTGCACTATTCAGCGTAGGGGGGAATAAATTTCAGGGTGTGCTGATAAGGCCATGCTCTATGACGTACGTGATGGCCTCCAGTCGGCTGTGCACGTGCAGCTTGGTGAGGATGGCCTGAATGTGGTTGCGCACGGTGGGGGGGCTGATCGACAAGGCCGCGGCAATCGCGCGCGTGTTCTGGCCGCGCGCCAGCAATGTCAGGATCTGATACTCACGGCGCGTCAGTTTGCCACCCGGAAGGGGCAGCCCCGTCGGCGGGGGGATGACGGCATCTCGCTCGCGCATCCGCTCGACCACGTCCAGTATCTGGGTGACGAACCGCTCGTTGAGCTTGTTGCGCGTGGCATCGCGGAAGAGCACCACGGCCAGCCAGGTCTCGGGGTTGCGTGAGGTCATCAAGGTCACCAAAGAGAGGTTGATCCAGCGCGGTTTGCCCCACTGGGTGCGCACGCATGTGTCATAGCTGCTCACCGGCATGCCCGCCAGCGCCGCCGCCACTGCCTGACGATTGCGCGCTGTCTCCACAGCGCTGTCATCACCGCAGCATTCCAGCAGCTCCCAACAGTCGCGCCCAATCGCTTCGGCACGCGAGAAGCCCAAGAGCTGTTGGGCGGCGACATTCCAGTGCACGATGCGTTGTTCGCCGTCCACAATGAACACACCGTCCGCTGCGTTAAGCAGCGATTCGATCAGATCGTCGATTGTCATGGGCTTCTGTTATCCTCCCGACCGGGTATCTCATCTGCACCTCGACCATTTATCCGCGCCGCGACCGTGAGGGAGCGGTTTGGGCCGCTTGCTCACGCGCGCGGCGCGGTTCGACCCATCCACACCTAATACCCCATATCCGCATGCCAGACCAACCGCCCCGAGCGTGTTTGGGCAACGGTTGCGGTGATAACCGCTGCTGCTCTTCAGGGCTTCGGACGAGCCCAGCGACCGCCAGCTTGGGCAGGATGAGCGCCACCACGTGAACGCGGTCAGCCATGCCCCTATAGCGTGGACGATGCACCCCAGGGCGGTTGCCTTGGCAACGATGTAGCAGTGGAGCTCCTGCTCCATCTGGGGCGTAATCGCCGGATAGCGGTCGAGTGTGCTCCATACGATGTGATGGTACAGACGCCACCATGTCGTTGAGCGCTTTCCTCCTTCTTTCCCGGCCCACTGCCCAGGACTAAAGCCCTGGGCTGGTGTTTCAAGCCCTGGCGGGCTCTCCGGCTGTCGCTAGACCCAGTCGACTTCAGCCGACTTGCGTCACCAGCCGCGGGCTTTAGCCTGCCAGCGCATTTTTACTGGCCTCCTCGACGTGCTTCCAGCTCGGCGATGAACCACTCCACCTCGGCGCGGTTGGGCGCGTCGGGCGCCAGTTCGAGATAGCGGCGCAGGTCGGCGATGGCGCCCGCCAGGTCGCCCTGCTTGGCGCGGGCAGCGCCGCGGTTGTAATACACCTCGGCAAGGTCGGGCCGCAGCCGCCGCAGCCGGATGGCCGCGTCGTAGTCGGCGATGGCGCCCGCCAGGTCGCCCTGCTCGGCGCGGGCAACGCCGCGGTTGTTA
>JASFBB010000222.1:0-2265 GCA_036172345.1 Anaerolineae bacterium | reverse complement strand
GGGCACTTGGGGTGGATAATGTGCATGCCAAATTCTCGTTTCCATAGGGATTGTCATGCCTCCTCCATTATCTCTAAACGGCCCTCCGGCGATTCTAGAGAGTACAAAAACCGCGATGCCTTTGTCAAGGCCGATCAGGGGGGTGTTAAAAACGTTATAGTTACCTGTTTTATCGACCTATTTTCTGACAAAATCTGGGCGACCATGGGACTTTTTCAACACCCTCATCAGATATCCACGCCGCGACCGTGAGGGAGCGCCTCACCCTAGCCCTTTCCGCACGCAGAGAGGGCGTTGCCGCTGGCTGACCGCTTACTGGCGTGCGCGGCTCGGTTGGTTTCATCCGCGCCACGGTAGGAGCGCACAGCCGTGTGCCCCTACGGGGAAACGCTCCATTGACGCGCGCGGCGCGGTCGGACGCGCGCGGAAAACGACGCGCGACCCTCCAAAAGCCCTATGCCACCTCGACCTTGGGCAGGTTGGCCAGCGAGCGCTCCAGCGCCTCCGGCGGGAACTCGAAATCCTCCAGTTTGCCGCTCAGATACGCATCGTATGCCGAGAGGTCGAGAAGCCCGTGGCCGCTCAGGTTGAACGCGATGACGCGCGGCTTGCCCTCCGCCTTGGCCTGGAGTGCCTCATCCACCGCCACGCGCACGGCGTGAGCCGATTCGGGGGCGGGCAGGATGCCCTCGGTGCGCGCAAAGGCGACGGCCGACTCGAAGACCGGGTTCTGGTAGACGGCCACGGCCTCCATCAGACCTTGATCCACCAGGGCCGCCACGATGGGCGCCATGCCGTGGTAGCGCAACCCGCCAGCGTGGATGCCGGAGGGCACAAAGGTATGCCCCAAGGTGTGCATCTTGACCAATGGGGTCAAGTGCGCGGTGTCGCCATAGTCATAAGCATATTTGCCTCGGGTGAGGCTGGGGCAGGCACGTGGCTCCACCGCCACAAAGCGCGTGTTCAGACCTTTGTGCAGGCGCTCGCGCAGGAACGGCAGGGCAAAACCGGCGAAGTTCGAGCCCCCGCCCACACATCCGATCACCACGTCGGGATAGTCGTCCGCCAGGGCGAATTGTTGGAGAGCCTCCTCGCCCACCACGGTTTGATGCAAGAGCACATGGTTGAGCACGCTACCCAGGCTGTACTTCACGCTTCCTCCGCTCTTCGCCGCGACTTCCACCGCCTCGCTGATAGCGATGCCCAGGCTGCCGGGTGAATCGGGATCCTGTTCCAGGATTTTGCGGCCCGCTTCGGTCAGCGGCGAGGGGCTGGGGTGCACCTTGGCGCCGTAGACTTCCATCAGGTTGCGCCGGTAAGGCTTCTGATGGTAGCTCACCTTGACCATGAAGACTTCCACCTCGATCCCGAAGAAGGCGCCTGCCATGGATAGTGCGCTGCCCCACTGACCCGCGCCAGTCTCGGTGGCCAGTTTTCTGACCCCTTCCTGCTTGTTGTAGAACGCTTGAGCGATCGCCGTGTTGAGCTTATGGCTCCCCGCCGGACTCACCCCCTCGTACTTGTAATAGATGCGCGCGGGCGTGTCCAGGAGTTTCTCCAGTCGTCGAGCGCGGATGAGCGGGGAAGGCCGGTAGAGCTTGTACATCTCCCGCACTGGCTCGGGAATCTCGATGTAGCGCTCCGGACTGACCTCCTGCATGATCAGCGCCATGGGAAAGAGAGGCGCCAGATCGTCCGGGCCGACCGGTTGCAGCGTGGCCGGATGGAGCACCGGTGGCAGAGGCTTCGGCAGATCGGCCAGGACATTGTACCAAGCTTTGGGGATGTCGTGCTCGCCGAGCAAAAATTTGGTGCGTTCATTCTGGGTGCTCATAGTGATTTCCCTCCTGTATTATGAAAAAAATGTTTCCTCATCTAATGGATCACCCAACCAGGATAAACGAAAAAAAACCCTTTCGCCTGTCACGCTCCGGATTCCCGGAACCTTGAGGACGAAAGGGCTTGCTCCGCCGCTTCCGCGGTGCCACCTCAGTTAGACCGGATGCCACTCGATGGGGCGATGACGTCCGCGAAGCAAAAAACCCGTATGAAACGTACACGGGTCGCGAGTGCACCAGTCTCACTCTACGGGTACGCCGTCGAGCACATCGGGAAAGTGCCCCACTTGATACCCAGCTCTCTGATAACGGTAGAGTTTCCGGCGCCGCCTACTCATCAGGACAACTGACTTTGGGAGCGCGACTCCCGGGCCCATTCCCCACCCGCGCACATACCGACCTCGCACCTTACGTCGGCTCTCTGCAT
>JASFBB010000221.1:0-14827 GCA_036172345.1 Anaerolineae bacterium | reverse complement strand
CACAACGATTGGTGCGCGAACGATTGAACTGGAACTTGACCATCCAGCCAATGGAGAGTTTCATACGTTGGGCCGAGATTCGACCCTCTGCCGACCGAGCAAAAGAGCAATGGTGGCCTCACCTCTGGGAAAGAGCGCTTGTCCACTTTCATAAAGGGGGAGTCAAGGCCGTTGTCAATGCAGTTGGACCATATTTACGCTGGCGTCTGCAACGTTTGACTGCTCAGCGATAGACTCTTTGCCGTATGTAAGGGAACTGATTGTCATCAAAGCGTATATTAATTATCTGTCCTGACATATTGCCATGGCCTGGACTGCCGACCACTGGTGCCGGTTTACGTGCGTGGGGCATCGGCAAGGGACTGGAGACAAAAGGTCATGAGATTATCTATTCTCTTCCCCGGTTGTGTCTAGAGCGAGGATACAGGATCCCCCCTCCGCATACCAACTATTGTTGGGACGCGATCAACATGCGTGGCCTGATTCAGAAGATCAAACCCGACGTTGTGATCTTTTCTCACTGGCCGGCGGTGCATATTGACAAAAAGCTCGAGGTTCCTACCGTGCTGGATCTGCACGGTCCGAACATGTTGGAGCGTGAGTTTCAGCATTTCGATGAGCGAGCATCCAGTGTGCAGCATAAGGTAGCCGCCCTTCGCAAGGCTGATTTCTTTGTCTGTGCTGGTCAGAAACAAAGGCTTTATTTCATTGCCTGGTTAATGGCAGCTGGCATTCCATTGGACAGTTTGGATATAGCGGTTGTGCCGGTCTGTCTATCGCCACAGATGCCTACCCATGAGTGGCTTGATGGTGAACCGACCTTTGTATATGGTGGAGTGTTTCTGCCGTGGCAAGACCCTTCTGTGGGGTTGCACATATTATTGAAATGTATGGAGAGAGTGGGAAAGGGGCGACTCAAGTTTTTTGGCGCTCGCCATCCTTTTTGGACGCGAGAGTTTGGAGGGATCGGAAACTTTCTAGCTTTGAAGAGAGAGCTGCGGGGTCATGCCCGTGTTGAGTGTATGGGTTTCGTACCGCATGATCGTCTCATCGAGGAGTATCTTCGCGCCCACGTGGCGCTGGATGTTATGGCACGCAATCCGGAGCGAGAGCTCGCCTTCACCACGCGCACGGTGGAATACCTGTGGTGTGGGCTGCCCGTTATCTACCAAGACTTCTCGGAGCTCTCACCCATGATCCGTGAGTATGAGGCTGGTTGGGTGGTCAATCCTGCCGACGAAGCACAGATTGAGTTGGCAATTGAAGAGGCGCTCACCTGCCCTGGGGAGGTGCGACGGCGAGGTGAAAATGCCCAACAGCTGGTGCGTGAACGATTGGTCTGGGACAAGGCAATCGAGCCGCTGGACAATTTCTGCCGCAATCCCCGACAGATTGAGCCATTGCCGATGCCTATATGGTCTTGGAGACCTAAGAGCATTCCCGTATTATTACGTGAAGTGAGGCATAATCTCCGCCACGGCGGCTTGCGTGCGCTCCTGTACTATAGCAGGCGTTACATCAAGAATCAGTGGGAATTTCTCAAAAGGTGAGGGACAAAACAATGAAAGCACTCGTCACTGGCGCGGCCGGGTTTATCGGTTCTCATGTCACACGCCATCTCCTGGACCACGGCATGGAGGTGGTCGCCCTGGACGATTTGAGTGGCGGCTATCAGGAAAATGTCCCGCCTGGAGCGCGTTTCATACGCGGGTCGGTCACCGACTACCAATTACTATGTGATCTCTTTGAGGCAGAGGGCTTCGACTACGTGTATCACTTGGCAGCCTATGCTGCTGAGGGTCTCAGCCATTTCATCCGTCGTTATAATTATGAGAACAACCTGATCGGCTCCGTCAATCTGATCAACTTGAGCGTCTTACATGACATAAGATGTTTCGTCTTCACCTCGTCGATCGCTGTCTATGGTGCTAATCAGCTGCCGATGACCGAGGAGCTTACGCCTCGACCAGAGGACCCCTATGGGATTTCCAAATATGCCGTTGAACTGGATTTGTGCGCCGCGCACGCCCAGTTCGGCCTCAATTACATTATCTTCCGTCCTCACAATGTGTATGGCGAACATCAGAACATCGGGGATAAATACCGCAACGTCATCGGTATCTTCATGAACCAGATTCTCAATGGACAGCCGCTCACCATCTTCGGCGATGGAGAACAGACGCGCGCTTTTTCATACATCGACGATGTTGCCCCTATCATCGCCCGGTCGGTTTTTAATGAGCGTGCCTATGGGGAAGTCTTCAACGTGGGCGCCGATCAACCCTACACGGTCAACTATCTGGCACAGGTGGTGTGTCGAGCTATGGGGGTTGAACCCAACATTGTGCACCTTCCCCCTCGTAACGAAGTGAAGCATGCTTTTTCGTCCCATGAAAAGGTGAAGCGATTCTTTGATGTCACAGAGCCGGTGCCGCTCGAGGAGGGAGTCGCCCGAATGGCTGCCTGGGTGCTTAAGGTGGGCAGCCGCAAAACGCGCGAATTCGCCAACATCGAAATCCCACGCGGTCTGCCAGCGGGATGGTGAATAACCCAAAGCTCGATTCTTATGGGATTCCGCGATTTCTTCAGACGCAAGCCGGATCCTTTCATTCGGCAGTTGGAACAACAAGCTTCTCTCACCCTAAGGGGTGTGGAGCTGTTGAAATCCTATATGCTGCAGCCCGATCTCTCCATCGAGAGACAAATTGGGGAGATCGAACGAGAAGCAGATGAAGTGCGTTGTATCCTTATCGATGAGTTGCTGCGCACTTTTGTCACCCCTATGGATCGGGAGGACATCTCTGCGCTTTCACGCGCCATTGATGATGTGCTGGACTACGCGTATACCACTGTAGATGAGATGTCCATCCTGAACGTTCAGCCCACCCCTTATATGGCGCGTATCGCTTCGTTACTGTGCGATGGTGCGCTGGAGCTTCATCTGGCGGTCCAACGCCTGAAGGACAATCATCCCAACATTGCCAGCGATCACGCCCAACGCGCCAAAGGGATTGAAAATCGCGTTGAAGTTGTCTATCGTGAAGCGTTAGCCGATCTGTTTCAGGATGCGCGCGATGTGAACGACGTGGTGCGCATGCTGAAACTGCGTGAGGTCTATCGCCACTTAAGCAATGCCGCTGACCGAGGCGACGAGGCAGCTAATATCATTATTGATATCGTGGTCAAAATGACGTGAACCAAGCGACGGTGATAATATTGATTGGGGTCGCCCCCTTCTTTGGCTTCCTGACAGGATTGCACGATTCAGCTAAACTAGTGGCCACCATTATTTCGTCGCGCGCTCTTCCAGGTCGTATGGCGCTCGGACTGGTCGCCATAGTCGGCTTCTGTGGAGCGTTTGTGCTCGGTACCGCAGTGGCCGAGACCATCGGACGCGATTTAGCCAACCCTCACCTGTATACGGCGCCTACACTCTCAGCTGCCTTGCTGAGTGCCGTCGTCTGGAGCCTGCTCACCTGGTGGAAGGGCATTCCTAGCAGTTCGTCGCACGCGCTTATAGGGGGCTTGATCGGGGCGTTGAGTATACAGGCAGGCATCTCGGCGATCAATCCGAGTGGACTGAAAAAGGTGCTGATTGCATTGCTGTTCTCACCCGTTTTCGGATTAGTGGGAGGATATCTATTTACCCGCTTTGCTTTTTGGCTGTGCCGTCATGCATCGCCGCGCGTCAATGATGTATTACGGATCGCGCAAATACCCACTGCGTTGGCTCTGGCGCTCAGCCATGGCTCCAACAGCGCTCAAAGGACGATGGGAGTCATGGTGCTGAGTTTGATTGTCTGTGGGATACAGCCACATTTCACCATCCCGTCCTGGGTGACGGCTCTATCGGCGGCGATGATGGCCTGCGGTATGGGTGTGGGGGGATGGCGTCTGGTGAAGACAATGGGAGCACGTTTTTATCGCATCCGCCCCATTCATGGCTTCAGTGCCCAGCTGGCCTCCGCAAGTGTGATCGCTGCCGCCGCTGTTTTGGGAGGACCGGTGAGCTCTACCCATGTGGTGAGCTCAGCCATCTTAGGCGCGGGCTCGGCAGAACGAATGAGCAAGGTGCGTTGGGGTATTGCCGGAGAAGTAATGGTGGCTTGGCTGCTGACAATCCCTGGTACGGCGCTGATGGGTGCCGGCTTCTACCAGATCGCTTCATATTTCACGGTATCGCGGTAGACTATCGGTTGAGGTGGGAGGAGAACAGAATGGAATATCGCCGATTAGGACACACTGGACTGAAGGTCTCGGTCTTATGTCTGGGGACTATGACAATGGGTTGGACCAGTAGCTACGCCGAATCGTTTGCGGTGTTAGATACATTTGTGGAAGCTGGCGGTAATTTTATTGATACAGCTGACATCTACTCATTCTGGGCCGAGGGCAACCCAGGTGGGGTGGCCGAAACTTGGATCGGCGAGTGGATGACGCAGCGCAATATCCCGCGCCATCAGCTGGTCATCGCCACTAAAGTGCGCGGTCGAATGTGGGAAGGACCCAATGGCGAGGGTCTCAGTCGGCAGCATATTATGAAAGCGGTCGAAGATAGCTTGCGCCGCCTGAAGACGGATTACATTGATCTCTATCAAACCCACTGGCCGGATGAAGACACCCCCTTGGAAGAAACCTTGCGCGCCCTGGACGACCTGATACACCAGGGCAAAGTGCGCTATATCGGCGCCTCAAATCATCCGGCATGGTTGCTCGTCAAGGCGTTGTGGATCAGCGATCGATTGGGACTGGCCGCGTATGCATCTATACAGCCCCATTACAATTTGGTGTATCGTGCCGAGTTCGAGCGCGAATTGATGGCTCTTTGCCGCGATCAGGGATTGGGGGTTATACCTTATAGCCCACTCGCAGGGGGTTTTCTGACCGGAAAGTATCGTCGTGGCGAATCCCTTCCACCGCGGACAAGAGGAGCTGTCAGTGAGAGTGTGCGACGCTATATGACCGAGCGCAACTTTGCGGTGCTCGAAGTGTTGCAAGGAATTGCACAGGCGCACAGCGCGACGATGGCTCAAGTAGCATTAGCCTGGTTGCTCAGTAACCCGGTGATCACCGCGCCCATTGTAGGTGCCAACACGCCGGAGCAACTTCATGAGATCCTAGGAGCGCACGCGGTGCACTTGAGCGAAGAAGAGATCGCACACCTCAATCAGGTGAGCGCTTGGCAGTAAGGGAGCATTTTGCACTATGGAAGCAGATCTTGAAATATGGATGGTAAGCCGCGAGATGGAAGAGATTGCCGGGGTAGGGGGTGTCAAGGACGTCACCCGCCAGCTCTTGGCTGCCCTAGCCCGCCGGGGCATGCGGGCTAGATTGGTCATGCCGCGCTACAGTATGGTGGATGACAGCACTTTGTCAGACACTGGTATCGCGCTCACCTTCCCTACTGACTACCCTGACCATCAGCGGACTACTCGCGCCCGCATTCTCTATACGGAAGCCGTGGGTGTTTCTATATATCTAGTAGATGCGCCCTGCTATTCAGAAAAGGAGGGCATCTACACCTACACCGCTAGCGAAGCACAGCGCATGGGACAGCCTGAGGTGACCGGCTGTGGATATTATGATTTCTTCGAAATGAATGTAGTGCTACAAAAAGCAACACTAGAACTGATCCAAGTCCTGGGTGCACATCCTGATTTGATCCATTGTCAGGACGCTCATACTGCGTTCGTTCCTGCGATGATGCGCTTAGTGCCGCGCTATGCTGAGTATTTTGCCGATGTAGGCGTGGGGATCACCATCCACAATGCCGGACCAGGCTATCATCAAGAGATATACGATACAGTGCTTGCACAGGCGATGACAGGGCTACCCGAAAATGTGATCCGGCAGGGCGTGCACCGTGAAGGGGTATATCCCTTCCTCGTCGGTGGTATGTACGCCGACTTTGTCAACACCGTGAGTGAGAACTACGCCCGAGAGGTGATGGAAGCACCACCGGATGATGAACAAACTGTAGGGATAGGCGCTGCGTTTCGCGCACGTGGCATCCAGCTATTGGGGGTTACCAATGGGATCGATCCATCGGAGTACGATCCCACTCGCCCACAAGAGATGGGACTCGCCGCCGGCTATAATCCCCTGACCGGCGATATGGCCGGCAAGGCACTCTGCCGTCGCGCCCTGGTTGCCGAGATCAACAGTGGACGCTCGGACAGTTTGCAAATTAACGGTTATCTGGAGGACGCACCGGGTCGCCCTCTGGTCACGATGGTCAGCCGCCTGACAGCACAGAAAGGTGTCGACCGTTTCATCGAAGCGGTGCGACTGCTGCTCGAGGGTTCGGCTGATCAACCGCCGGATCCGGAGATCCTGTTTCTCGTACTAGGTGCCGGTGATCCGGCCTATCAAGAAGCGCTGATCCAATTGACCTGTGCAGATCCATTTCGCGGACGCATTGCGGTGCTTATCGGCCATGGGCCGGCGGTGGCGCGTCGCGTTTACGCTGCTGGGGACTTCTTTGTCAACCCTGCTGCTTTCGAACCATGTGGATTGACCGATTATATGGCACAGCTGATGGGAACGGTACCGATCGTACACCTAGTGGGGGGACTGGTAAAAGTCCAGGACGGCATCACCGGATATGGGTATTACCCCCATACCGCGGAGGCATTAGCAGCGACCATGCGCCGTGCGATCACTGTAATGCGAGAACAGCCAGAACAACATCTGCGTATCATCCAACAGGCCGTCCGTGTCATCCACGAGCATTATACCTGGGACAAGGTGCTAGAACGCGGATATATGCCGCTCTACATGCACGCAGCCAGGAGAAAAAGGGGCGAGAGATGGCGCACATAAGTTCACAGTCGTATATTGCTCAGTTGCTCGGCAGAGAAACGAGCAAAACGTGGTTTAAGTAGATCGCTTTATGTCTTTTATGTGCGTCTTGTGTTCGAAATTTTTGAGATTTGATGATACCCTCTGCCTTTCGGAAAGGCTCACCAGCGCGGCAAGCCGGCCAGTCCACCGTATTGCGTAAGCAGGTGTTGTTCCGCCTCGCCACGCACAAACTCCAAGCGGACACCGAAGTCGGCAGCCAGTTGGACAATTACATCCCGTAGCGGGACCTCTTGAATCTCGCCTTCTGGACAAAAAACGCGCGCCATTTCTGGTGTGCTGGCTACCCACCCCTCTGGACAGCGCCACACCTGCGCTTCGATGCGCCACGGCACGATTATGATCGCCAGTCGTCCGCTTTGGAGGGCTTCCAGCGTGGGATCAAGACCCCATATGCCGGCACGTTCCTGCACCATATCGAGCAGAGCTTGTCCATGCGCGCGTTCGGCTTCTTCTAGAAGTGGGGACACTTTATCCAGTACCTGGGCGGCGGAAGGGACAGGATAAGGAATATCACTCACGTGGGCCACGACGCGCGAGCGAATGCTGCGTGAAAGATATTGTTCGAAAAGGTGGGTATCCTCAGCTGGCCCTATGAGCACTAGCCGGCGGATATCATGCTCCACCACCACATCTTCTAGCAAGTGAGCTAACCGTTTGAGGAAGCGTTGCGCCCACATCTCCACACGCCGTGCAAAGCGTGAAGGGTGGGTGGCAACGCGTTCCTTTAACAACCCGTTATACAGCGTGGGCATATAACGGGTCAGCTCCTGCCATTCCTCTGGAGAAACGTCACGGAAAGCGTCGGTGGTTTCCTCGATCTCGCCGAGGAATATTTCATAGAAACGCCAGCTCGCGCGATCGAGATAGAGCGCTCCTGCACGCTCGTATTCGTCCAGCGCGTAAAGCAGTGGTGTCACATAAGGTTCACCCCAACGGCACTCCACCCTCCCATAGGCCAGATCGACCACTGGCAGCTCCACTTGCAAATCGTAGCGCTCAAGCAGATCGGTGGCGGCGAAAAGCACCAAGGTGCGTGCTTGGGTGCGCTCCTCGCTCAGTAGAGTTATGACACGCTCGTATAATGTTGTAGGAATGTTAAGCGCCTTCAAGCTGTCCTTCACGCGAATAAACCATCCACGGCGAGCATTTTCCGGCCGAGCAGGATGTACATCTACGTAGAGAGATAGAACGGGGGCTTTGTGATGGGCAATGCGCTCGCGCACCAGATGCACTTGATCTTTACTCAACATAGTGCTAATTAGCCTCCTCTCTTCTGATTTAACCGCGAAGCGCCGGACGATCTCCTTCCCGTGTGCGAGGCACCGGGATGTATTCCACGGAGGGACGTCGCTGCATTGTCTGTGGGTACAGTGACATAATCTGGTAAACCAATTGGGGCATATCTGTGCTGACCGGCAAGCCAAGCGCACGTGCCTCCTGAACAGTGATAGGATAATCGTGGGTAAAGACCCCTGTCGCCAGCGTGGTGGCGACTTTCTCCGCTTGCTCTGTCCCCATCTTGTCGCTCAGCAGGTACAAGGCCGTATTCTTGACCTGACGAATGGCTTTTTCAGCGATATCAGCCATGATGAGCGTTTCATCCTCAATTTCGGCAATGGGCTTCCGTTCCAAGACTTTCAGAATAGAAGCAGCCGGTTGTTGACCGAGCTGCGGGTCTACCGGCCCCAACACCGCATTCTCATCCATAACGATCTCGTCTGCTGCCAGGGCGATTAATGTACCACCGGACATAGCATAATGAGGCACGAAAACAGTGACCTTGGCTTGATGTCGCTGCAAGGCGAAGGCGATTTGCTCGGCAGCGAGCACGAGTCCACCCGGCGTGTGCACAATCAGATCAATAGGCACATCGGAATCTGTCATCTTGATGGCGCGTAACACCTGTTCTGAATCGTTGATGTCAATGTAACGCATCAACGGGAACCCTAGGAAGCTCATTGTCTCCTGTCGATGGATCAACGCGATCACTCGACTGTGGCGTTCCCGCTCCATGCGGCTGAACGCACGTAGCCGTTCCATTTCTAGCATTTTCTGGCGGATAATCGGTTGTAGCGACGAAATGATGAGGAACACCCACAGTAGAGACAAGAAATCCATACACCCTCCTTGTGACTGAGAATCACCTCTTCTTTGCTAGGTGAGAATCTTCACCATGGGAAGTATTCGTCTGGGTAAGTGCGACGTACAGGATGCCGCGAGGCGAACAAATATACCAGCACAAAGCCAGCGAAGAAGCCGCCGATATGTGCCCACCAGGCTACTCCGCCGAAAGCTTGCGCGCCTGTTACGATTGCGAGCATCCCATTGAGCAGCTGTGATGCAATCCAGATACCGACATAGGTCACTGCCGGCACTTCCACAAACCATGGTAGGAAAAACCAGGGCAACAGGGTGATGACACGTGCCCGCGGAAATAAGACCAAGTAGGCACCCAACACACCACTAATAGCTCCACTGGCGCCGATAGTGGGGATGCGCGAAGAAGGGTTGAAAAACACATGAGTCAATGCCGCGATGATGCCACAGATCAGATAGAACGCTAGGTAGCGCCAAGAACCCATACGATCTTCCACGTTGTCACCAAAAATATAAAGTGCCAGCATATTGCTAAATAAGTGGGCCCAGCCGCCATGGAGAAACATTGAGGTGACTAAGGTAAAAGCTTGAGCCAAGTCGGGATAGGCAAGCAGGCGCAGCGGCACTACACCGAGCAGAAACACAATGCGCTCGGCATAAGGACCGAGGCTCAATATCATAAGGAATATCAAAACGTTAAGCGCAATAAGCATCCAGTTGACCAACGGCAATGAGCGCGAGGGGACAGTATCTTGCAAGGGTATCATTTTGTCTTTTTTAACTCCTTGCTGAATATCCGTGGGAAAGATATAATAAATCTTTGCTTCTATCAAGGCAAAAGGGCTGAGTTCTGTTCACGTCCTAAAGGCGCTTCATACTATGCGGCGATATCGCGCGATAATTTTCAGTTCGCTGCTTCTAGCATTGATTGCCTTTATAGCGTATCGCTGGGCCGATCTGCTCCAACGCTCCGTACGCGCATATACGCCGTCCTGGGCGAGCATCTCGATTATGCCTGGAGAGCGGTTACCCGGGCTCACAAAACGGGTGGTTATGGTGATCGTAAGTGGAGTGGGTTACCGGGAGACGGTGGTGCAAGATATGCCAGTTTGGCAAGGCTTGGCAGATGTCGGCGCTACGGCTCCCGTCCAAGTTCGTCCGCCGGCTTATTGGCCTTCGGTGTGGACTACACTTTTCAGTGGTGTGGGGAATGAACGTAACTGGGCCCCTTTGATTCTCCCCGTTGCGGGCAGCACATTCGATCTCAAGATAGACAACATTCTGGTGGCTGCTAAAGAAGCAGGCCTACGCTCTGCTGCAGCAGTGTCCGCGGGTCGTGCCCCATTGGTCGCATCCGTGGCCTTGGATGCTGTATATTTTGCCCAAGGGGATGAGAGAGCGCACGACGCGCAAATCGTCGAAGCCGCTCTGGGGTTTATTGCGGAGCAACAATATCATTTGGTCATCGTACATCTTGGTCTGCCGGAAGCTATTGGACAGCAATATGGCACCTCTGGACCGGCATATCGCGCGGCACTGCGCCAGGTGGATAGTTATGTGCGCCAGATTGTGCGCCAGATGAACCTATCAGAATCGGTATTGCTGCTCACCTCTGATGGTGCTCTGTTATCCGACGGAAGACCAGCAGGAGGTCAGAACAATCCGCCAACCTTGCCGCTGGTAATGGTGGGGCACGGGATCATAGCAGGTGAATACAGCCCTGTACGACTGGAGGATATTGCCCCTACTTTGGCGGCATTATTGGGCACACGTCTGCCTATAATGGCAGAGGGTTGTCCGCTGTTCGATATGGTGCAACTTCAGGGCGAAGTCCTGGCACACGACTGGTTGCTCCTAGCTACGCAGAAAGTGGCTTGGGCCCAGACATATTTGGAAGCATTACGGCAATCGACTTCTCAGGCATTGCTCCAGCAAGATTTGCGTACCTCCACCTCTTCATTTCGGCTTGGCAACCATTCTAGCGCCATAGCGGCTGCGCAATTGGTAAGTGAGGAGGCAACCGCGATTGTCACCACGGCTAGAAAAGCACGGATTGAAGCAGAGCGGTGGCCGCGAGCGTTTATTCTCGCTGTCGGCATTATCGCTCCTCTAGTGTTTTTCTGGATCAAACGTCCTGCGCGTCTTGGTGTGATCCTTATCGCTGCTCTGATGACGATGACGGTGCTATACGTGTTGTATAGGTTGGGTGGCCAAGATTTCTCGTTTGCTCTCCTTTCCGATGTCGCCAGTTATCTTGGAGTGCCCTTGACGCGCGATGTGTTGATTGGGCTGATGGTGGGCAGCTTGGTCATGTTTTTCGGATTTCTTTCCGTTCCACCCTCACGCTGGCAGGCAGCCCTGACGACAACTTGCGACTACACTTTATTAGTCTGTTATATAGTGGCGCTGCCCATATTCGTAGCTTACTGGCAACATGGCGCATGGATCACCTGGTATTTGCCTAATCCGCCTATGCTCGCGCTACAGATGTTGGCCCTTCACCACTTGGTGACTTTAGGGATTGCGTCGCTGCCTTTACCCTGGCTACTTGGACTGATTATATGGTTCAGGGAACGGCATAGAATGCAAGTAAGCGCTCGCACGCGAGAGTGGGATCCTATTGCCTACCTGCGCCGATGAGATTGGCTCATTTCTTGGGTACCGAAGAGGTATGGGAATATGCTAGAGATAAAGGGGGAGAAGCATTGAGCACAGAGGGCAAATGGCGAAAGGATGAACGCGTTCCTCTCTACCCCTTGACGTTCACTCCGGTGTTGCGTGATTACCTCTGGGGAGGGCGTAATCTGGAGCGTCTGTACGCTCGGCCATTGCCACCCGGCCCCACTGCGGAGAGCTGGGAAATTTCGGCTCATCCAACCGGCTCCACTGTGATTGATGCCGGGCCATTGCGAGGTTATGCGCTGCCAGACGTGTTCGCCATATATGGCGCGGATTTGGTGGGACGGCGCGCTGCTTGGGCGCTTCAGCGCGGTCGTTTTCCCTTGCTTGTCAAGCTGTTGGACGCAGAGAAACCTCTTTCTGTGCAGGTGCATCCGCCAGATGAGTACGCCTTGCAGCATGAAAATGGCGAGCTGGGCAAGACAGAAATGTGGTATGTGTTGCACGCTCGGCCCGACGCGCGCATTATCCTCGGTCTGCGGCGCGGGATGACACGGGATGATTTCCTCCATGCTATGGCAGAGAACCGACTCGAGGACGTGCTTCATTCGTTGCCGGTCAAGCCAGGCGATGCTGTCTTGATAACACCTGGCACAGTGCATGCGGCGCTAGAAGGATTGGTGATCAACGAAGTGTTGCAAAACTCGGACACGACCTATCGCGTATATGACTGGGGACGAGTGGACGCAAATGGTCATCCACGGCCTCTTCATATAGAAAAAGCGTTGGACGTGCTGGACTTTTACAATGTCGAGCCAGGGGTGCTGCCGCAGCCAATCCTCGAAGATCGAGAAGGCCTCGTGCGGCAACATGTGGTTCACTCTCGGTATTTTGTTGTGGAGAAGGTCACCCTCGTGGCATATGGCACCTGGCGCGGTGAGACCGATGGCGAGACTCTCGAGATATGGGGATGTATCGCAGGAGAAGCGCGATTGGATTGGTCTGCTGGCAGTGTGCCCTTGCCGGCTGTACGCTATTGCCTGGTGCCGGCAGCTCCGTGCCGCTTTGTCCTGCGCGCGGTGCAGTCACCCGCTGTTCTGCTGCGCATCTACCTTCCCTCTGAAGCTGAAAAGGGTTGATCGCCGTTGAGGCAGCACGCATGTCCCGTCCACGCGCGACATACGCTTGCCACCTCGTCTGCGAGGTCCAAATGAACACCGAAGTGGGCCAGCCCTCGTGCCAAAGTCGCTAGTGGCAGACCTACCACGCCGCTAAAACATCCTTCCAGGCGTTCCACCGGATGAAACCCGGCATGCTGAATGGCATAAGCACCCGCCTTGTCCAGCGGGTCGCCACTGGTGACATATATGGCGATCTCGGCATCGCTATATGAGCGCATCCAGACCCGCGAGGTGTCGATATGAATGACGGCGCGCCCACTGGCGACTTCTACGATGGCGACGGCGCTGTGGACGGTGTGCATCTGGCCGCGCAGCTGACGCAGCATCGCGATTGCCTCGGCTGCATCGCGGGGTTTGCCGAATATCTGGTCCCGTAGCGCTACCACGGTGTCGGCACCGATCACCAAACTATAGGAGTCGGCCAGGCCAGAATAGACCAACTGTTGTCGTGCCACTGCTGCTTTGCTTGCGCTCAGGCGTGCAGCGAGGTGTACAGCCGACTCGCCTGGACGTGCCATCTCGTCTAGCGTGACAGGCCGCACCTCGAACGGCAGTCCAAGCAAAGCGAACAGCTCACGGCGGCGTTCTGAGGCTGAGGCCAACACTATAGGCCGCATAGAAGCGCTCACATCACGACTTTCAGCGGCACCGGCACAAAGACCAAAGCAAAAATAAGCAGCACGAGGATACCGAAGGCCTTGCGTCGTGCATCTAGCGGAGCAAGGTCATTCAAAGGAGGTGGATGCGCTACACCCAAGAGGAAGACCAGAATGGCCCACACAATCCAGCCTTCCCATAGTAGGAGGCCCATAAGGAAAAGCGAGCCCACTAATGTGAACCCGACGTAACGCGCATGCTCGCCCAAAAGGGCAAACAACACATGCCCACCGTCGAGCTGACCGATGGGAAACAGGTTGAAGGCGGTCACTAGAATGCCAAACCAAGCTGCAAAAGCTATAGGATGCAGCATCACGTCACGACCATGACTGGGTAGTATCTCGCCGTGGATGAGATACTTGATCCCCAAATAGAGGGGCGAATTGCCCTCCATAAGGTAACCGCCCTCTGAAGGCAAGGGACGCACTGGCGAGATGGATAAGCCGTAGACGAGCAGAGGCAGCGCTACAATTAACCCTGCCAGTGGGCCGGCTATCCCCACGTCGAGCAATTGGTTACGACTGCGTACCGGTGAGCGCAACTGGATAAAAGCTCCAAAGGTTCCTACAAAGCTGAACGGCATCGGGATGAAATAAGGTAATGTAACAGCGACGCGATGATGCCGCGCCGCAAAATAGTGACCGAACTCATGAGTGCCCAAGATGAGCAACAACGTCCCGGCAAAGGGGAATCCGGCCACAATATCGGCCGGATTACGAAGCAGGTCTACGCCCTCATTCAACGCACCTATAAATACCACCGAGAGGACAGTCAGGACAAACAAGATAGCGTTGATCCATGGGTTGGAAGGGCGTGGCCGAGACAAGCCCGGCATTGCGATCAATTCATGGCCCTCACGTGTCGCACGCAACATCGGTGTGTATCCCAAGCGTGCCCACCGGCTGGCCAACGTATCGTATGCGAGCTCTGCATCGCTCAGGCGCAACCGTCCGGTGAAGACCACCACACCTTGCTGTGCACGACGAGGCACGCGTACTTCCTCCACATCGAAAATGCCACCTGCCTCCTCACGGAGGCGGCCGATCACTTCTCCATCCAATATCACATTCTCGTTTGATTGTTCCGGACTGCTTTGGAATCTCCAACTCATCTTACTCTCCAAATAGAGCCCCTACCGAACGCCCCTCATGAATGCGCCGAATCACCTCGGCCAGCAGATTGGCCATAGAGAGCACTGTGATATTGGGCAGGCGCTTGCGTGGTGGCAGAGGGATCGTGTCCGTAACCACAATTTCCTCGATGGATAGCCCGCTCAGGCGCTCTACAGCAGGGTCAGAAAAGACCGGATGCGTGACACCCACAAACACCCGTCGTGCACCTGCTGATTGCAAGAATACGATTGCTTGCGCAATGGTGCCTCCGGTGTCAATCTCGTCGTCGAATAACAG
>JASFBB010000220.1:0-4794 GCA_036172345.1 Anaerolineae bacterium | reverse complement strand
GCGACAATCCGGCCAGCCTGGCGCATCAGTGCCACTTGTTCCTTAGTTTTGCGCTCGACTGGCGGCCGCTTGTCCTTCATCCCCTTCCGTCACATGCCACAGCCGCTTTGAGTTCGGCCTCCACGCTCTCGATTGGCTGATTGCCGTTGATTTCCACCAGGACACCCCGATTTTTGTAATAATCAATCAACGGGCTTGTTTGTTCCCAATAAACCTTCAAACGATAGCGCACCGTTCCAGGCCGGTCGTCATCACGCTGATAAAGCTCTCCTCCACAGCGATCACACGTCCCGTCCCGGTGCGGTGGATTATACACAATGTGATACACTGCACCACATTTGCGGCACACGCGGCGCCCACTTAATCGCTCCACCAACACCTCATCCGGCACGACGATGTTCAACGCTTGACAAATCCGATGACCTCGCTTTGCCAGCGCTTCATCCAATGCAACCGCCTGTCCGAGAGTTCTGGGGAAGCCATCCAGCAGCGCGCCTTGCTGACAGTCCGGTTGTGACAAGCGCTCCATCACCATCGCTGTGGTGAGGTCATCCGGCACCAATTCCCCCCGCTCGATGTAGGTGACCACCTGACGACCAAACTTTGTCTTGTTGAGCAGATGCTCACGGAAAAGGTCACCGCTGGCGACATGGGGAACTCCCAGTGTCTCCCGCAAGAAGGCCGCTTGAGTCCCCTTGCCCGCCCCTGGTGGGCCCAGCAAAACCACAAATTTCGGTTCAGATGACATCCACGTATCTCCACATCCTACTTGATGAAGCCTTCATAGTGGCGCATCAAGAGCTGAGCTTCCAGCTGTCTGACGGTATCGAGCACCACACCAACCACGATCAGCAAACCTGTACTGGTGATCAACAACGCCTGTGTCTGACCACCGGTGCGTTGCAGACCAGGGATCAACTGCACGACCCACGGCAGAATCGCCACACTCCCCAAGAAGATCGCGCCCACCAATGTGATGCGTTGCACCACCCGGTTGAGGTATTCCTCGGTGCGCTTGCCCGGTCGCAAGCCAGGAATGAATCCACCCTGACGCTGCAGCGATTCCGCCAGATTCTGCTGGCGGAAGATCACGTCCGTGTAAAAATAGGTGAACCCGATCACCATCAAGAAATACATGATCCAATAAACCCACGCACTGTTCGAGGGTTGCAGCGTCTCATACACCCCATTGATCATACGCTGCAGAAAATCCGTCGCCCCCGGCCGATAGAAATAGCTGGCAATGGTGCTCGGAAAGATCATGATGGACTGGGCAAAGATCAACGGTATCATGCCTGCGCTGTTGACGCGCAAGGGGATATGAGCACTTTGTCCCCCATACACGCGCATACCCCGCACGCGTTTGCCATATTGCACCGGGATGCGCCGCTGCCCTTCCTGCACGATCACGATAACGCCTATCGTGGCAGCAGTGATGAGAGAGAAAATGATCAGACCGACATAGTCCTGGCTAATGATGAATCCTCCTACATTTTGTGGCAGGCGCGCCACGATACCCCCAAATATGATCAACGACACACCGTTGCCAATGCCCTGCTCTGTGATCAGCCCGCCCAGCCACACGGCAAAAATGGTGCCCGCAGTCATCGTGGCGATTGTCGCGATCGTCCCCAGAGGATCCACGTCGAAGCCGAAATTCGGCAGCACGTTGATCCCAACGGAACGCTGCAGGAAGACCGCCTGGCCATACCCCTGTAAGGCTGCCAGGGGCACCGTCAACCAGTAGGTATACTGATTCAGCTTCTCGCGCCCGCCGGGATCCTTGGCGATCCGTTCCAGCTGCGGGATGATAGGCGTCAACAGCTGCAAAATGATCGAGGCGGTAATGTAGGGATACACTCCCATCGCCATCACAGAGAAGTTGGCGAGAGCACCCCCCGACAACAAGTCAAGAAAGTTCACCAGCTGGCTGCCTGCTCCACCCCGCGCCAGAAAGTTGCGCAGCGCTTCCTGATCCACGCCCGCCACCGGTATATGCGATGCCGCTCGGTAGATGAAGAGTATTAAGAACGTGTACAGGATCTTGCGGCGAAGATCAGGTAAGGTAAACGCATTCTTGATCGCTTTGAACATAGCCTATCTCCTGCAGCGCGCTGTCAAACCCCGCTATTGCACTAATGGCAAAATCTCAACGCTACCGCCGGCCGCCTCAATTCCTGCGCGCGCACTCGATGAAACGCGATGGGCCTTCACGATGAGAGGATGTTCGATCTTCCCCCTGCCCAGGATCACCACCGGCTGTCTGGCAGATTTAATAATACCTGCAGCTGCCAAGGTTTCCGGAGACACCTCCGATCCGGGAGCAAAATCTGCCAACCGTTCCAGGTTTACCTCGGCGTATTCGACGCGCCAGATGTTGGTGAACCCGCGTTTGAAAGGCAAGCGCCGCACAAGTGGGAGCTGACCGCCTTCAAAATACGGCCCTTTAAGTCCACCCGCGCGTGCACCCTGCCCCTTGGTGCCGCGCCCAGCTGTCTTACCCTGGCCGGCGGCGATGCCGCGGCCGACCCTTTTCCTCTCCTTCTTGCTTCCAGGAGCAGGACGCAAATCATGCAGCTTCATAGCTCATACCTCTTGCACTCGCACCAAATGACGCACTTTATCAAGCATCCCCCTGATCACCGGCGTGTCTTCATGCTCTACCGTATGACCCAGCTGGCGCAGCCCCAAGGCCCGAATCGTCCTTTTCTGGCGCTCTGAGTAGCCAATCGCGCTCTTCGTCCAGGTAATGCGCAATCGCTTGACTGTGCTGTTATTGTCCATTCTTCCTACTCCAAAACGGTTGTACTCGGCTTACCGGTACCCCGCGCAGCTCAGCAACCCGAACCGGATCCTGCAATTCATATAGGGCTTTCACCGTTGCCTTGACCACATTGAGGATATTGGAGCTCCCTTGACTTTTGGTCAGGATGTCTCGGATGCCCGCCGCTTCCACTACCGCGCGTACGCCGCCGCCGGCGATCACCCCTGTACCGGGTGAGGCCGGTTTCAAGAACACCTTGGCTGCGCTGTAGCGTGAGGTGATCTCGTGCGGAATGGTGGTACCCACCATAGCAATCGGCCGCATGTTACGCCGGGCTCGCTCCGCGCCTTTCCGAATGGCATCCGGCACTTCACGCGCTTTGCCAATTCCGACACCGACATTCCCCTTGTTGTCGCCCACAACCACAACAGCGCGAAAGCTGAAATGACGGCCACCTTTGACCACCTTAGCGGTGCGTGCAATGTGCACCACACGCTCATCCAACGCCTCAACTTCTTCGAATTCGCGCTCCTGTTCTATCTCCACTCGTGCTCCCTCCCATCGGGCAGACTATGCGCGGCAAAATTCGCCATAGCTCTAGAACTCCAGGCCCCCTTCACGGGAAGCTTCAGCCAGAGCTTTCACCCGTCCATGATACTTGTAACCGCCTCGGTCGAATACCACCCGCTGAATGCCAGCACGCAAAGCGCGCTCGGCCAACAACCGACCTACTTGTGCGGCCTGTTGGGTCTTGGTCAAATCCTTCAGTTGAGCGCGCAGCTCCGGATCAATGCTGGATGCTGCCACCAAGGTATGTCCCCGATTATCATCGATGATCTGAGCATAGATGTGATTCAAACTACGAAAAATGTTCAGGCGCGGACGCTCCGGGGTGCCCACCACTTTCTTGCGCACCCTACGATGGCGTCTGATGCGTGCGATATAGGATTCGTTCGCCTTACCCATTGAGTTTCTCCGTATACTCCATCTCGGACTTTACTTCTTACCGCCTTTGCCTCCCTTGCCAGCTTTCCCGGCCTTGCGCCTTATCGGCTCATTCAGGTAACGGATTCCCTTACCCTTATAAGGCTCAGGCGGACGAACACGACGGATACGCGCCGCCATTTCACCCACCAGCTCCTTATCCGCTCCTGAGACCACGATCGTGCGGCCACCCTTGTCCACGGTAAACGAAATCCCTGCTGGCGGATCAAATGTCACCGGATGCGAGTATCCTACATACAGCGCCAACTTATTGCCCTGCATCTCGGCACGATACCCGACACCTTCAATCTCCAACGTGCGGCTGAACCCTTGGCTGACACCCAGCACCATATTGTTCAGGAGTGCTCGCGTCAGACCATGGAGCGCACGATGCCGCCGCTGATCGGTAGGCCGCCGCACTATCAACTGAGAATCCTCCACAGAGATTTGCATATCGGGATCGAAGCTGCGCACCAGCTGACCCTTCGCCCCTTTCACGAGCACTTGACTGCCCTGGATATCCACGCTGACACCAGGCGGAATGGCTATTGGCATACGACCCACACGAGACATAGCGTTAAACCTCACTGCGCAACAGAACGGATCAAAACGATCACCACACGTAACACAAGACCTCGCCGCCCACTCCTAAGCGACGCGCTTGCCGATCGGTTATCACACCCTTCGAGGTGGACAAGATAGCAACGCCCAGGCCGGCATACACCCAGGGCAGATTGTGACGATCGACATAAACCCTCCGCCCCGGTTTGCTTACCCGCCTCAGTCCTCTTATCACCGAAACAGGTGGTTTACCCGGCGCATACTTGAGATTCAGACGCAGCACAGGTGTGGGATGGGAAGGGATTACTTCGTACCCCTCGATAAAGCCTTCTTCCTTCAGAATGCGCGCAATTGCTTCACGCATCCGCGAGGTTGGCATAGTCACCTGCGTATGCTGCACCATTGTCGCATTACGAATTCGAGTTAGCATATCCGCGATTGGATCAGAGACGCTCATTCGTGTGCTCTCCTGCTCACAGATCGGA
>JASFBB010000219.1:0-6012 GCA_036172345.1 Anaerolineae bacterium | reverse complement strand
CTCAACGCGTAATTGTGGGGCTGCCCATTTCACTAGATGGAAAGATCGGATCTCAAGCGCGCCGTGTGATACGGTATGCCAAAGCGTTGTCACGTGTGCTTACCGTACCCATCGAAATGGTAGACGAGCGTTACTCAACCTCCATAGCACAAGGTCTTCTGGCTGATGCAGGCCGCCGGAACCGCACCCGTGTGGATGCTGCCGCAGCAGCGGTGATTCTGCAAGAATACTTAGACCACCAAACCTGATTACTCACAGAGAGGGATGCTCGTGCGCAAGAGACTGTGGCTTTTTCTACGAGGATTTTTCTTTGTTGCTGCGCTGGGTTCGCTTGTGACAATCTTGGGTGTAGGGATTTGGTATTGGCATTCTCAGAGTGACAGTGGCACTTTGATTTCGCTCGGTGACATTCCTGGCGGACGTCGACCACAGAGTATGGGTGATTGGGCACTTGGCTTCTATTTGCAACTGAATGCAGAACGTATCAACAGACCCACCAGCGATGACCCCACTCCAATCCATTTCCGGATAGAGGCAGGTGAGACCGCCATCAGTATCGGTACACGTTTACAGGAAATGGGGTTGATCACCGATGTGGAGCTCTTCCGGCGTTTCCTTCAATATAACGGATTGGACGCGTCCCTCGAAGCAGGCGAGTATGTACTCCGTCGCAATATGAGCATGCGCGAGATTGGCGAAGCGCTACAGCACAGTAAGATAGAAGAAGTGACAATCACCATCCCTGAAGGATGGCGTGCTGAGCAAATAGCTGAGCTGCTCTCAAAACGAGAAATTATGGACGGCAGCGTGTTTCTAGCCGCAGTACGACAGGGGGAAGCTGTACAACACCCTCTGCTGACCAGTAAACCAGCGGGAATGAGCTATGAGGGCTATTTGTTTCCCGAGACATATCGTCTGCCGGTCCAACCTGCTCCAGAGGACATATTGACCCGTATGCTGAACACGCTGCAATCCCGCTTGCCCATTGGATGGGAAAGCATGGCCGCTGCACAGGGACTCACGTTCCATCAAGTGCTGACGTTAGCTTCTATTGTGGAACGTGAGGCGGTCATTCCGGACGAACGTCCTGCCATCGCCAGTGTATATCTCAACCGACTGAAGCAGGGCATGTACCTCAATGCCGACCCAACAGTGCAATATGCAATGGGTTACCAGCCAGATAGTGGTCAATGGTGGAAGACACCGGTGACCATCGAAGAATACCAGGGCGTCAACTCACCCTACAACACCTATCTGAATCCGGGCTTGCCCCCCGGACCAATCTGCAGTCCTGGAATCAGCGCCATTACGGCTGTGCTGCAACCGGCAACCACGGATTATCTCTACTTCGTGGCTCGAGGAGATGGAGGACATGTGTTCGCCACCACAATGGAGGAACATGAGCGCAACGTGCAGATGTACATGGGAGGTCGATAGCCTCTGTCTATGGAAACCCTGATGGATCACCTCACGTCTTCTTTCTCTGTACCAGACCTTTCGTCGTTGCGTGCGCAATTCCCCGCCTTACAGCAAACGGATGCATACGGGAGACCTTATGTCTTTTTCGATGGACCGGGTGGGACGCAGGTTCCCCAGTCCGTTATAGATGCTATGGTCCACTATATGGTAAACGCTAATGCCAACACCCACGGGCTGTATGAAACCAGCCGCCGTACAGACCAGGTGATTGAAGAGGCGCGTCAGACAATGGCTGACTTCTTGAATGCGCCATCCCCGGAGGAGATTGTCTTTGGTCCTAACATGACCACCCTGACGTTCGCCGTCAGTCGTGCCATTGCGCGCACCCTGCGTCCCGGTGATGAAATTGTAGTGACACGGTTGGATCACGATGCCAACATCGCGCCTTGGGTAGCTCTCGAAGAACAAGGTGCCGTGATTCGTTATGTCGACTTCGACCTTAGCGATTGCACCTTGGATCTAGTGAGTCTTCAACGTCTTGTCAACGAGCGCACGCGGCTAGTTGCGGTGGGATATGCTTCCAACGCTGTGGGAACGATTAACGATGTGCGTACGATCGGAGAATGGGCACACGCTGTAGGCGCCTGGTTATATGTAGATGCAGTACATTATGCACCGCATGGACCAATCGATGTGCAAGCAATTGACTGCGATTTCCTCGTATGCTCAGCATATAAATTCTTTGGCCCCCACATCGGTGTGCTGTGGGGACGCCACGAAATACTGGACCACCTAAAAGCCTACAAGGTGCGTCCTGCCGAAGATCGACCCCCCGACAAATTTGAGACGGGCACCAAGAACCACGAAGGAATAGCGGGAGCCATAGCTGCAGTGAACTATCTGGCTGAAATAGGTGTTCGCTACGGAGCAGAATTTGCCATCCAGTATCCTCATTTAAGAGGGCGACGACGTGACCTCAAAGCGGCTCTACGCGCTATCCGCGCCTATGAACGCCCTCTTTTTGCTCGCTTGATGCAGGGATTGCAATCTATCCCGAGAGTCACCATCTACGGCATCACCGACGCGGCTCGTTTCGACCAGCGTGTGCCGACGGTTTCCTTCCGCATGGAGGGATATACCCCTCAGGAGATCGCCCGGAGACTCGGAGATGAGGGTATTTTCGTTTGGGATGGCAATTACTATGCGATCTCGGTTACAGAGCGGCTAGGGGTCGAACAGAGTGGAGGCATGGTGCGGGTAGGGATCGTCCATTATAATACCGCCGATGAGGTCGATCGTTTCCTTGCTGTTCTAGAAAGCTATAATCCAAAGCTATAGGTTACGCTCTCCTCATCGCTTTTGTCTACCCGTTTCCTAACTTGCTTGCCAAGTACGCACTATCTCACCTCTTGGACAGGCAATGATGGGTTGCAGCTTTTCCGCCAGCTCCGCAATATTGTTTACACACAGATCTGCTATATCGGCCCCGTCCCCCATCTCCAAGTGCGGATTGCGCACCAGGACCCCGAACATACCCATCACCATAGCAGGAGCAAGATTGCGCGGCATATCCTCGACCAGGATGCATTCCTCGGGCCGTGCACCGAGGATTTGAAGCACACGCCGATAAGCGTAGCGATGAGGTTTACTCTGGTACTGAAAATCTCGCACGTCAATGATACAGGTAAAGTAATGCTGTACCCCCCAGAATGGTGAGCACACGTAGCGCATGCTCACGACTAGCATTAGTAAAAATCACCTTTGTCAGACCGATGTTCGCCAAAGCCGCGCTTAAAGCTGGATCGGGCTGAATAAAATCGCTCAAGGGGAGGTCGTGGACAAATTCTAGATAATCTTCCGGGTCAATCCCATAATGGAGAATTAGGCCTCGCATAGTGGTGCCATAGCGCTCGCGGAAATGACGACGCAGATAGGGAGCCATTTCCGGTAGGACGTCCAAGCGATCAACCATAAACTGGCTGATGCGTTCGCCTACTGCCTTCATAATCCCTGCATTCGCGGGATACAAGGTGTCATCTAAATCGCATAGAAGGAAACGGTAGCGCCCTGTGAAGTCCAAAGGGAAATGGCCCCCTGTTTGTTGTAATTACTAAAGCAAAAGCCGCATAGGTTGCTCAAGCGCCGCTTTGAGCGCTTGCAAAAATAGAGCAGCCTCGGCACCGTCTGTGACACGGTGATCGGCTGAAATGGTCATTTTCATCCGTGTACCGGCAACCAATCCCCCCGCTTCGTTAACCACGGGAACCCGGCGTACAGCACTGACTGCCAAGATGGCGGCCTGAGGTGGATTGATGATCGCAGCAAAGTTCTCCACACCATACATGCCCAAGTTACTGATCGTGAACGTGCCGCCCACCATATCATCTGCTTGCATACGACCCTCCCGTGCGCGGGTGACCATTGCACGCGTCTCAGCAGCAACGCGGTTCAGCGACTTTTGATCGCAGTCCTTGACCACTACGATGATCAGACCGTTCTCGAGCGCCACTGCAATGCCAATGTTCACTCGGCGATGCAAATGAATCTCGTCCCCGGCAACCGAAGCGTTGATACGTGGGTATTGACGCAATGCGATGGCCGCCGCCTTGATAACCATATCATTGATGGAGATCTTTTCTTCCTCAGGCAATAGCGCGTTCAACTGCTGGCGCAATGCTACAGCAGCTTCCATGTCCACTTCCATCGTGATGTAAAAGTGAGGAGCTTGTTGTTTGCTTTCAGCCATACGACGCGAGATGGTCTTGCGGATTGGGGTGACAAGCTCCACGGCGTATTCCACGCTGGCAGGCGGCTGAAGTGGCACAGGAGCTGGAGGTGCTATCACAGGTTGCGGAGCCTCCCGAGCCGACTCGCGCACAAACGTCTCGATATCGGCCTTGGTGATGCGACCACCCGGCCCGGTTCCACGTACCTGGGTCAAATCGATACCTAGCTCAGAGGCCATACGGCGCGCCACCGGCGAAGCGAGCATGCGACCAACCTCAATTTCAGGCGCCACACCGACACCCTCAATGGGGGGCACTTCCGCTTCGCTTATAACCTTAGCCGCCACCTCTCTTGTAGGCGCAACACTTTCTTGGGCCTGAATTAAGCTCTGGATATCCTCATCGGCGCTTCCGATAATTGCAATGGGCTTGCCAACCGGCACAACTGTCCCACTTTCCACCAGGATCTTGCGTAGCACTCCTGAGCGGAAGGTGGTAACCTCTACATTGGCCTTATCCGTCTCAATGATGGCAACCACGTCGCCTTCGGCCAGCGCGTCGCCTTCCTTTTTGACCCACTGCACCAAGGTCCCTTCCGCCATATCAAAACCCATCTTGGGCATTGTAAGCAGTTCAGCCACCGAAACCCTCCTCACCATCTTGATTGTTCACTTGCGGTATAACACGTCATAGACAGCGCGCACGACATCTTCCACCTGGGGCAGCGCCATTTGCTCCAACCGCCGATTGTAGGGCAAAGGCACTTCAGCTTGAGCCACACGGCGCACTGGAGCATCCAGATAATCAAATGCCCGCTCCATCACACGGACAGCTATCTCGGCACCCACCCCGTATGAACGCCAGCCTTCCTCAACTACTACCAAGCGATTAGTCTTTTGAACCGATTGTATTACAGGTGCCATATCGAGAGGACGCAAGGTCCGCAAATCTACCACCTCTGCTTCGATCCCCTCTTTGGCCAATTGTTCTGCCGCCTGCAAAGATGTTTGCAACATCTTCGAATAAGAGACTATCGTCACATCTTTCCCTTCGCGTTTTATGTCCGAGACCCCGATAGGCACCAAATACTCCTCATCATCGGGCACTTCGCCGCGCAGTTGATAGAGCGTGGCGTGCTCAATGAAGAAAACCGGATCCTCATCACGGATTGCCGCCTTGAGCAAACCTTTTGCGTCGGCAGGTGTACCAGGCGCCACCACTTTGAGTCCAGGAAAATGGGCAAACACAACGTCTGGGGTTTGTGAGTGCGTCGCAGCTAACTGGCGACCGCCACCGCCCACTGCGCGAATGACCACGGGACAACGAATTTGCCCGTTGAACATATAGTGGAGCTTGGCTGCATGGTTCACGATCTGGTCCATTGCCAGGAAAGCAAAATTAATGGTCATCAGCTCAGCAACCGGGCGTAGGCCGACTATGGCTGCGCCGATGGCCGCACCGACAATAACGCCCTCCGCGATCGGGGTGTCACGCACACGTTTCTCGCCGAACTCATCCAGAAAACCACGTGTGACAGCATATGTACCGCCCCAAACGCCCACTTCCTCACCCATAATGAACACACGCTCATCTCGGTACATCTCTTCCCGTAACGCCTGGCTAATTGCTTCACGCATTGTGATGTATACCATACGAACTCACCTCTCACCGCTCCGGTATGGGATTAACATACACATGTTCATAGAGCGCTGCATCATTGGGCTCCGGGCTTTCCTGAGCAAAGCGCACAATCTCTTCCATCTCCTGTTCGACATCTTGATGAACCTTTTCTAAGGTTAGCCTATCGACTAATGCCTGGGAAGTCAGCACACTGGCTAGTCGATCAATAGGATCATAAGAGCGCCAG
>JASFBB010000218.1:0-25203 GCA_036172345.1 Anaerolineae bacterium | reverse complement strand
CTGCGTGCAGGGGGTGACCTCCCACGGCGCGACACTGCTCGGCCCGGGGCAGGTGCGCCACGCCGGTGCTGCGGCGACCTACCTGGCTACCCGGCCTGCTATTGCCGAACGGGTACAGCGCATCGCCGAGCTGTTCACGCGCGCCGGTTTCGAAACCCACCTCTCCGACAATCTGGACAGCTTGTTGTGGGGCAAGTTGATCATCAACGTGGGTATCAACGCGCTGACGGCCATCCTGCGCGTGCGCAATGGTGTGCTGGCGGAAGTGGCGCCGGCGCGTGCGCTGATGGATGCCGCGGTGGATGAGGCAGTGGCGGTAGCGCGTGCACGTGGCGTGACATTGCCCTATGCAGATGCGCGTGCCCGAACGCGCGAGGTTGCCATTGCTACCGCGGCAAACCGTTCTTCAATGCTGGCGGATGTGCTGCGCGGGTTTCCTACTGAGATCGAGGTGATCAACGGCGCGATTGTGCGCGAGGGGGCGCGCCTGGGCGTGCCCACGCCGGTGAACCAGACGCTGGTGCACCTCGTCCAAGCGTTGGAAGCGACCTACGCGCAACGAGTGGTGTAGCCATGCCCCAGCCAAGGGTCTGGGATTGTGCACCCAAGCTCCGCTGAAAAGGGTCCTATCTGAGGGTGTTGAAAAAGTCTCTTGGCCGCTCAGATTTTATTAGGAAAATAGGCCAATAAAGAAGGTAACTAAAATGTTTTTCAACACCCTCCTATCTGGCTCTGGGGCAAAGCCGGGTCAAGCCATTGTCGAAGCAGAAGCGGATGCCGCGACGGATGTGGCTTCGCGTGTGAATCGTGCCTGTCAGGACGGGTGATTCGTGATGCTTTGTTCTATACGTCGCTCGTGGTGGGTTGCACTGGGGCTATTCCTGCTCGCGCTGGCACCGCGCCTGCCTGGCCTGGATGTCTTTCTGACTGCCGATGAGCCGAAAGCGTGGTTCGGCCGCTCCATCCAGTTTCTGGATGCCATTGCCCGTGCCGACTGGAACGCCACCTACGACAGCCCGGCGCCGGGCGTGACCACGATGTGGGCGGGCGCCCTCGGGCTGCTGTTCGAATATCTGCGTCGCGGCAACATCGGCGTCTATGTGACCGACTTCCTGCGACAGGTTCCCTTCGATCCACTTGATCTGGCTATGCTGCCTCTCATCCGGCTGCCCATTGTGCTGTTGGTGGCGTGGGCAGCACCATTGACCTATCTGTGGGGTAGATCGTTCTTGGGCGAGCGTGTAGCTATTTTGACAGCGTGTTTGTTGGCTCTTGACCCATTCTTGCTGGCGCTATCACGCGTGCTCGGCCACGATGCGTTGGTAGCCACCTTTATGTGGCTGTCGTTGCTCGCCTTACTGCGCGGCATGCGCGATAGGGGTTTCGCGCGGCGCTTTCTGGCTCTTTCAGGTGCTCTGGCGGGACTGGCTTTCTTGACTAAGTATCCGTCGCTGCTTCTAGGGGCATTCGTGCTGGTTGCACTGCTCGCTTTGCGCCTGGCTCAGGGGCATTCGCCGCGTCATTCGGTTGGCGAATGGTTGCTGGATGCTCTGATTTGGTGGATCTCGGCCGCTGTGATCTTCGTGGTGTTCTGGCCGGCTATGTGGACAGATGCACTGGGGCGAATGGTGACCATTTTTAATGACGCCGTGCGTGCCTCAGGCAGCCCACATCCTAAGGGGAGCTTTTTCCTGGGACAACCAGTACCCGACCCCGGATTGGGATTTTATGCGTTGGTCACCCTGTTCCGCACTACGCCCCTGTTGTGGCTTGGTTGGCTGCTTCTGATACCGACTGCCCTGATGCGATCGATGTCACAACGAGGCAACAGGTGGACACACGTTGCCTTGCTTATGGCATTATATGCCTTGGCATACGGGCTGCTGGTGACGCTGGGCGGCAAAAAACAAGACCGTTATATTCTGCCCGCTTTTCCGGCGCTGGTTATGTTGGCTGCATTGGGCTACGCACATGCGGTGGAACGGTTGCGCGGTGCCTCATTACGTTGCGGGTTGCTTGCGGGTGTGGTAGTCATACAGGCAATGCTGGTGCTCCCCTATTTCCCTTACTATTTCACCTACTATAACCCCTTGATGGGAGGTGGTGCAGCCGCTGTACGCAGCATAATGGTCGGTTGGGGCGAGGGGTTGGATCAGACAGCGCGCTATCTGAATACCCTGCCGGGTGCAACCGATCTGCGCGTGGTGGCATGGTATAGCACCACCTTTGAACCCTATTTCCATGGCAGAACCCTTTATAAGGTAGAAGAGGAGAAAATCTCGCGCACGCCCAAACCTGGGCTAGCGGCGGATTATGTGGTGCTCTATGTCAACCAGGTACAGCGTCAACTGCCCTCTGCCGGGGCGTTGCAGTTCTTCCGGGCCACAACCCCGGTCTATACTGTCACCTTGCACGGCATTGATTATGTATGGATCCATCCTGCCCCAGCGGTAGAACACATCATTGCGGGAGATGTACGTCTGGTGGGACAAGGGGAATTGCTGGGATATAACCTGCGAGATGAAACGGGTCACTCTCTGCAGAGCGTACAGCCCGACAGTGTGGCTTACCTCTCGTTGTATTGGGAGTGGCAGGGCAAGTCCCCGGATGATCCGTTGCGTGTCAGTTTAGTGGATGCACAGGGCAAGACGCGCGGTTGGGGTAACCACATCCGCACTGTGGCACCCTTGCCCCAGGAGGAATGGCAAGAAGGGATGGTAGTCCGAGATGATTTTGCGCTGGCCATCTTTGCCGACACGCCACCCGGTGACTACCGACTGGCAGCCTGGATCGACCGGCCGGCTACTGGTGAGACGGTTGGGGTGTTTCCCCCGACCAATATTTGGATTCGAGTCAACCCTGGGGCACAGTGAAATGGTCACACTTCTACAAAGGCATGCAAAGAGCGCGTTGCGATTTAGAGGTTGACTGTACTCCTTCAAATGAACTGAGGTAACGCGGCGTGACCATCCAGCTCACCATAGGATGCCTGAGAAATAATGTTAAAGCGGCCGATCTTGTTAGCAGCGGTCATATTGTTCATCTTTATGCCGCGGCTGGCCGACTTGGGTGGCTATCTGATTGTAGATGAAACAGATCGTTGGCGCTGGGCGGAACAGTTCTCCCGTGCCCTGATCGCCGGCGATCCGGCTGCCACCTTAGTTGGAGATGGCTATCCCGGAATCGTGCCAGCTTGGGTGCAAACACTCTGGTTGTTAGGGGAAAGTGTACGTCGTTCACTGTCAGAGGGACAATGGTTCAGCGAGACCAGTGTGTATATGCTCTTCCACGTGTGGAGCCGCGTGGAGAATTTGCCACTGCAGCGACTGCCTATTGCCCTCTTCAACGCACTTCTGATTCTGCTGATCACACTCTGGGTGGCTCGTCTGTACAGCTGGCGGGTAGGCGCGCTGGCGCTTGTCCTGGTGGCACTAGACCCCTTCTTGTTGGCCGATTCGCGCGTCAACCGTGCTGAAGCTATCTTCACCGGTCTGTTCACTCTTTCTATCCTCTCCCTGCTGTTTTTTGGTCAGGCGCGCCGATCGCGTTGGCTGGCTGTCTCGGGGTTTTTGGGCGGCTTGGCATGGTTGACCAAGATCCAAGGACTGGCAATGCTGCCGGCGGTAGGGCTGATCCTGGGGCTCCAAACGTGTGGCCGTCCGCAAGAGGGTACGCGCCCTATGCGTCAGCTCATATCAGCTGGACGTTCTATGGCCATATGGTTGCTGGCTGCAATCGTGGCCTGGTGCATCCTCTGGCCAGCTATGTGGGTGCGTCCGCTTGATGTGCTCCAACTGGTATATGATTACGCCACGCGCAAAGCAGGTGCCGAAGGGGTCAACGTCTTTTTCGCCGGACAACACTTCTTGGACACTGACCCTGGCCCACTGTTTTATCCAACTGTGGTGGTCTTACGCACGACACCGCTCACTTTAATAGGACTGGTACTGGCAACAACGGAGGCCGTCCGGCGACTGATCCATTCCTCGGATGGCCGCAATAGAATTCGGCGTGCACGAGCGTTGCCATTGGTGATCGCCATCATCGCTTATGCCGTCACAATGACGCTCGGCGGTCACAAACAGGATCGCTATCTGCTGCCGATCTTTCCTCTGCTGGATATCCTGGCGGCATTGGGATGGCTTGTGCTCTGGGAATGGGTGGTCAATCAGTATCAGCTCTTGCGCCATAGGGCGTGGAATGCCGCATTCCTCGGTGGACTGCTCGCCATTCAGCTGCTCGGCATATTGCCCTGTCATCCTTATTACTACCCCTATTTTAATCCCTTGGCAGGTGGAGGAGTAGTGGGCGCACGTATGCTGCGCGTTGGTTGGGGCGAGGGCATGGATCTCGTGGCCCAGTATCTCAATCAGAAACCAGACGCTGCGAGTCTGCGTGTGGCAGCGCGTTGGCATCGCTACATGGTGGGATTCCGCGGCAAAACCTTGCCATTTGATCAAACCGGGCGCTGGACACGCGCCGATTACGTGGTGTTGTATATCCAGCAAACACAACGAATGCTCGGCCCCAGTCCGGGTATTATCCGCTATTTTCAGAACTTGTCACCCGAGCACGTGGTCTTCCTCAACGACATTGCCTATGCCTGGATCTATCGCTCCCCGTTCACCCGTGCCGCACAGCCTCGGGTAAGTCGGTTGCCCGGCTACGCGACGCTTCTCGGTTTCCATTGGGAGCAGCCAGACCCGGCGAATGCACGCTCGCCTGGCATAGTCCGAGCTATCTGGCAGCAAGAACAAAGTGAGGAATTAACCCAGCTTGTGGAAGCGTTAAGTGATGGCCACGACGATCCATCCTGGCAAGAGTGCGAGATCGCGCCTGGCTTCGGATCGGCGGCCACTATGCCTGGCGAGGTGCTTGAAAGCGCCTGCGTATTGCGCGCGCCGGAGAGCGACATGAGGCCAGCCGTTTATGACGTACGCTTTGGCGTGCGGGTACCGGATGGAGCAGTGATCGAGCTCCCGTTTCCTGAAGCACAGCAATCCTTGGTGCGCGAGCCGGATGGTCGCTGGCGCGTTGCCTCCTGGATGGAGTCGGTGGAGCACATCGCAGCGCGCGACATCCCGGAAAGTGTCACTGTGACCGACCGCTATTTTGATGGCCGTATTCGTCTGGCGGCTTATGCGTTGAGTGGCAACGTACTCCATGCCGGGCAGACTCTAGAGGTCACGCTCTATTGGCAGGCGCTCGAGCCAGTAGCTAAGGACTATACCGTGTTCCATCACCTCTTTGGCCTGGACGGCACGGAGGTGGGTCAGGTGCATGCTATGCCTTCGCCTCCCACCAGCCAGTGGCTGCCCGGCCAGGTTGTTCATACAACGCACAGTATTGTTACCAAGGCGGACTTGCCAGTGCCGGCTGTGGCAACGTTGGAGATCGGATTGTATGATCAGGATGGGCGTGCACTGCCTATTACTGACCGCCATGCACGGCAGCTCCCCGCTGCACTCACGGGGGTTAAGTTCGTTCCGGCGAACTGGCCGAGCGAACCGCCACCCATAGTGGATGATATTCGTTTCGGCGAAGGGCTGGTGTTGGAAGGACACACACCCGTGCCAGCGGAGATATTCTCGGGCGATACAGATATACTCTCGGTTACGCTGTGGTGGCGAGCTTTGAGATCTGTGGAACGAGATTACGTTGTGTTCGTCCATCTTGTAGACGAATATGGCAACATAATTGCCCAGGCAGATGGTATCACTATGGAAGGACGCTATCCCACCAGCGCATGGGTGCCTGGCGAGCGCATCGTGGATACGCGCATTCTGCTCCTGCCCAAGGATCTTGATGCGGGAGCGTATCGGCTGATGGTAGGACTGTACAACCCTACGGACGGCCAGCGTCTGCGCGTCGAAGGGAGTGGGGCTGAGAGCTTCCGGTTAGGTATATTGCGAGTTAAGCCATTATGACCGCAACATCCCAAAACCGCGGCAGAGACGCGCGTCCAGCTTCCGATGAAACGGGAAATGTGGCACGTTGTCACCGCTCCGGCACTGTGAACTCCCCTTTCGTTCTAGGTTTGGTTGTCTTTCTCCTTGCATTGTTGCCCCGTGTGCTTGACCTGGATGTCTTCGTCGGGCCTGATGAGATCTCGTGGGTGCGACGCTCGGATAACTTTGCCGAGGCGCTGCGCAATGGAAACCTCGCTGCCACCTATCAATCCGGACATCCCGGGGTCACACTGCTCTGGCTGGAGTTGCCGGTCAGCGGTGGCACAGGCGATGGCACGGTGAGCACGGAGGCTGCGGAAGAAACGGAAGACGAAGGAAACACTCCTGCTGTGGAGATGGGCACATTGGCCACCAAACGCTGGCTAGTCGCCGTTGTACATGCTTGTAGTGTGGCACTCGCTGTGCTGCTGGTGCGTAGGTTATTCACTCCGGCGGTGGCCTGGATAGCTGGCTGCTTGCTGGCGTTCGATCCCTTTCTGCTGACTGAGTCGCGCGCCGTGCGCTCAGAAGGCATGGTGACCAGCTTCGTGATGCTGAGCTTGCTTGGCCTGCTGTGGTTTGTGCAAGAGAGGCGTCTATGGCTAGCAGGCCTGACCGGCGTCCTGGTGGGGCTGGCATTGCTCAGCAAAGTATCCGCGGTGGCGCTTGTGCCGGTTATGGCTCTGAGCATCCTCGTCACCCAGCCGCGGTCACCTGATATGCTCGGCGCTTCTCGTTGGCGATCGAGACTTTCTGCATTGCTCATCTGGGGGATGGCGTTGATGGCGACAGTTGTGTTGCTGTGGCCGGCGCTATGGGTTGCACCCCTGGAGGTAGTGCATCGGATGGGTACATATATAAGGCTGCGCGCGGTGGAGGGAGGTGGCGGTGGCAGCTATAGCTTTTTCTTGGGCCAGGTACAGCCCACCCGTGCATTGAGCCCGCTTTTCTATCCGCTGGTGTTGCTCTATCGGACAGGACTATGGCAGTGGGCTGGACTCATAGGGCTGGCAGCAGTTGCGTGGCGTGCGCGCGAATGGACACGCCGTTGGACCTGGAACATAGCTATTATGTTGGCCTCCTTGGCAGCTTATCTCGCATTAATCAGCCTGTCGGGCCTCAAGTTTGACCGCTACGTGATACCCATGCTGCCAGTGCTTGATATTATGGCGGCGCTGGGGTTATCTATGGCCTGGGGTTGGATTGCCGGAACACGTCTGCGACGGCAACTCTGGGGTGTATTGGCAGCGATAGCCGTGTTTGTTACTCAAGCTGCGCTTGCGCTGCCCCATCATCCTTATTACTACACTTACTATAACCCAGTGCCAGGTGGTATTCGTCAGGCTGTACACGTCCTGCCTGTTGGCACCGGCTACGAAGGCGTTGAGAAGGTAGCTGCCTATCTGAATAACCTGCCGCAAGCGGAGCGGCTGCGCCTGGCCACGGCGGTTTCCAGCAAGCTGAAGCCGTTACTTAAAGGACAAACCATCGCGATGGATGCTCAGGATGGTCATTGGTTTCTAGCCGACTACACCTTCCTCTATATCTCGCAGGTGCAACGTGGAAAACATGACGCGGAGCTTGTGGCCTACCTGCGTCAACATAAACCGCTAGTGTATTCGTTTCAGCTGGCTGGCTTGGATTACGGTTGGGTCTACCGTGGTCCGAGGGCACAGTATTATGGCGGGGACACGAAGCTGGAGGGACGTGCCACGTTGCACGCGTTTGACTTAAGTGCGGAGCAGGTGCAAGCAGGGGAAGTGCTTACAGCGACAGTGTACTTCCGAAATGAAGGACAGCGTGATGCAGATCGCTTTTATGTGCGTCTGGTGGACGCGGACGGCTATTTATGGACGGATGGCACCGTACAGCCGCGTCCCGGATTCGAAGAAGCCTTCCATCGGCGCAAGGCGATTGTGGAGGGCGTTGCAACGCTTACCCTGCCGATCGGTATGCCGCCGGGCGTTTATGTGCTGAAGATGGGTTATCAGGACAAGACATCGGGAGAACTCATCGGTGAATTCACCCTGCCAGCGGAACACGACGATATCATCGTAGCGCTGCCGAGTGCCTTCCCATCAGGTGAAGCGATGCGGCTGCCACGCGCAGCTCATCTGAGCGTGGGAGACGAGCTGCAACTGCTCGGCTATGCGCTATCGGCAGAGCAAGTGTTGCCCGGGCAAGTAGTATGGCTGACGCTTTATTGGCGAGCGCTGCGTGATGTGCAACACGATTATATAATCGGTGTGCAGCTGATAGACACTACCGGCGAGGAGATCGCTTATTGGCTGGGAAGGCCGGTGATGAGTCGCTACCCGACCACTGAATGGCGTGCTGGTCAGGTGGTTCAGGATGCGTGGAAATTGCAGCTGCCTCTTGACATCCCCGCTGGCCGGCATTCACTTAATGTCGCGGTATACGATGCCCAAACCGGAAAGGCAATCGCGAGAGCATCGCTCGTCGAGATTACCACCCAATCCAAGTAGGTAACATTTAAACTAATTAAGAGGTAAACTATAAAGTACAACTCTCAGGCACAGAGATAGACGAAAGTGTTAAGTGTGATAGAGCATCTTTAGAAACATTCTGGGTGTGATAGTCTTAGCTCTATCTCTCTTTACGGTGAAGGGATTTACCAATTCAGTCCAGGGGATGCAGAGTGCCCATCAAGCCCAATCGGCGGGTTATGCTTCTGGTGATGTTTCGATGACCACGTCGTCTCCATCGCTGGGCAGCTTGAACATTCCGATGTGGGTGTTGCTATCCGCAGACAAGATACCTATCTTCATGAAGTACAGGCCGCCCGGCATCGTATTTGGCACTTCCACAATAGCTTCCGCTTCGAAGATGGTTCCACGCATAGCAATGTTCTCGAAACCGGGCAAGATACGCGCAATGCTCTGCGTCCATACGCGTCCATCTGCATCGTCCAGACGTACGTAAATCTGTTGATCGGTAAAGCCATCACTGCGTAAATATAGTTTCACCCGCAGCTGCCCACCTTGCGGAATGTGAATATTCTCCACAGTGTACCCGAGCAAAGTGGCGACTCCTGGCAAGTGACTGGCTGCCACATGCTGGGCACGCGGCGCCCGGTACACCACAGCGAAGTCCTGACCTCCCAGATTGACCACTTTCTCGACACCGGTGTGATGGGCCAAGTACTCCAGCAGGCCAGCTTCATAGTCCCCACGCTGCTACTGAAAAATATATGTCACCACATAATCGGCACTCACCCACGCAGCATTGGTATAGTTGAGTGTCTCCTGCTTGAGGATTTCCTGGCCAGCCGATGCATACTCACAACGTACTTTGTTTGTGCCACACACCACACGCTGGCGTTCTGGGTTGGGTAGCTGATTGAGATGGCGCATTGCCAGATCGATGCCCTCTCCCGAGCCGATCTGGACTGCACGATATGCCATTGGCGCACCACCCAGCAATGGATTGTAATACGAGTAATAGTGGGGATGGCTCAGCACTGAAGGCACCGCGTGTCCAACCAAGAAGAGTCCTGTAATCACAGCAGCTGGAATGAGGGGATGAGGTCTGGAAAGTAAATGCTGTGTGGTTGCCCAAACTCGTTGGGCAGTCCATATCATACCTGCAGCAGCTGCAACATCCAGCACTGCAACCACAGAGATCATATACCGTTCCTGCTTAAAGCTGCCCAGCGCCATGCCACCTGTGTAGCACACGGCAAAGCCGACGAGGATCAGAACACTATGCCAACTGTCCTGAACGGTTATTGCATAGGAGGCTTTATCGAGCGTGGCAGCGGTCGGGATGCTTCCACGAACACGTAACCACACAATCAGTTCGTACACCAGGCAAAGCAGTCCAAGCCAGACGAATGGGGTGGTCTTAAACGCGATTACTACGGGATAGTAGGTGGCTGGCAGCGTGGTGTACCAGAGCTGGCCCATGAAGAAGAAATCCATGTGTTTGCCCTCGGCCACCAATAGACGCAGAAGTGCATACAAATCCTGTAATCCTCCAACAGGGTCAGCCCACAAACGTGGCCAGAGCACTGCGAAGCCAAGGAGACCGACGCCGAACACGATCGAGAAGTCGGTCAGACCTCGCCGCATCACATCCCCCAAACGTCTCACGTCCCCTGGAGCGGGGACAAACCACCATGCTACAAGTATGGTCACCCCCAATGTGAGAGGCAGAAGGCTGATTGCTGAAATCTTGGAGATGGCTGCCCAGGCGAACCAGACCCCGGTCCAGACCAGGTATCGCCGTTGTAAGGTGCGAACATATGCTGCCAGGCTGGCTAGAGACAACACCATAAAGACAGAATATGCCCCTTCCATCCGGATGGCACGGGATTCGGACAGCAAGAATGGATCTAGAGCGAGCAAAGCCACCGCCAGATAGGCAATCCTGGGGCCGAAGGCTGCTCTGGCGAATGGGTACACTGTCAGCACACCCAAAGCGCATAGGACGGCGCCTGGCAATGGGTCATACTCCGGCGGATCATTTACCGCCTCGACAAACGTGACCGGCTGGCCTTGCGCCCGCAACCAAAGGTATTGCAATGCACGAGCAGCTGTTCGCGCCCAGACCAGATTGCCAGCGCCCGAGGTGCTACCCATCACCTGCCCCCAATTTCCTTCGGCGATGGCCGCTATCGAGCGACGTGTCCAGTTGTTAATGTATGTCTCATCATAGACGAGGAAACGGCCTAAGTCGAGCACACGGGGCAAGAACACAAGCAGAGCCAATAAGAGGGCTAGCAATGAGCGTCGTAGAATCATAAAACATTAATATAACCTTTATCGCTGCTCCTGAGCAAATTCAGCAAGGAACCTTGGTAGAGGTTGTGCGATTTGTTCGGCACCTTGGTTGAGATAACCAAGTGAGGTGTATAATGAGTAGAGCAGGCTCTTGTGAGGAGAGTTGGGCTGCACGAGGGACACGCTTTAGAGGATTGAATGAAACATTTTGCTTTGTCTGGGTTACCCACGGCGCGGTGTCACAAGATCTCCCCTTGAGACAAGAAACGTTCATCAGGTTGCTCATCCACGGTGTAGGAGCAAAAGCAGAACAGGAGAGCTATTTATGGACTGGAAAACGATCCTCGGGATCATTTTTGGCCTGATGATCCTCGGAGCCGTAGGGGTCGCCTATGGCAGATTGCGGTGGAGTGCACTTACAGAGGAGCTGCACACTCAGCTCGAAACCGCCCGCATCCCTATATCGCCAAAGGTCTTCGAGGGGCGCGAGCTCAAGGACTTGCCAGCCCCAGTGCAGCGCTATTTTCGCACGGTGCTCCGGGAAGGACAGCCTATCGTGAGCGCTGCCCGGGTGGAGCACATGGGTACCTTCAACATGGGTGAAAACGGCGCACAATGGAAGCCCTTCGTCTCATCACAATATGTGGTCACACGAAGACCTGGGTTTGTTTGGGATGCTCGCATTACAGTGTTCCCGGGGCTCGTGGCCTATGTCCACGATGCTTACGTGGCAGGTAAGGGTATCTTGCGCGCGAGTGTGCTGGGACTGGTGACCATTATGGAGTTGCCCAGCACGTCGGAACTCGCGCGGGGTGAACTCATGCGTTTCTTCGCTGAGGCGGCTTGGTACCCCACGGCCCTCTTGCCCAGTCAAGGGGTGCGCTGGGATGCGATCGATGATCGAGCAGCCCAAGCGACCTTAACAGATGATGACGTCACGTTGACAATGACGTTTCGATTCAACGAGGACGGGTTAATCGAATCGGTGCGCGCCGAGGCGCGCGGGCGCACTGTGGGTGACGCAATAATCCCCACAGCTTGGGAGGGGCGCTGGCGCGACTATGCATGGCAACAGGGTATGCTTATCCCGCTGGAAGGTGAAGTGGCATGGCTATCGCCAGAAGGCGCCAAGCCATACTGGCGCGGACGGATTACTGCAATCACGTATGAGTTCGTACGTTGATAGGGGGATCGAGAGCCGTCCCTTCTTACTTGAGCGGTGGTCTAAGCATATCGGGCGTGTGGGGGTATCTGGGCAGCCTGTGCCAGGGGGCGTGGCTGTCCGATTTCTTGCCAGGATGTCCTGGGGTTCTGGTAGGGATGCCAAGGCTATTCCAAACCTCAGATGCTGCCGGCGCATCCAGGGCATTTCGCACCTGGCGCGCCAGATCCATGGAGCTAAAAGGTTTTTGCAGGAGCGCGACGTGTCCAATAGCGGGGACGTAACGCGCTATCACCTCATAGCCGTATCCAGACATGTATAGTGTCTTAAGGCGAGGGTAGAAGCGCTTCAGCTGCTCGGTTAGCATGATGGCGCTGATGTCGGGCAACACAACGTCACTCAACAACAAGTCTATCCTACCGGGGTGCTCTCTTGCCAGGCGCAGTGCTTCCCTGCCATTTTCGGCGGAGAGCACTGTGTATCCGTGTCTACGCAGAATCATCTCGGTGAGATCGCGCACGCTGAGATCGTCCTCCACCAATAGGATCGTCTCCCGACCATCACACGCGCGCTCTGTGACCTCGTTACGCGCCATAAGTTGTTCTTCTTCTTGGAGACGGGGCAGATAGATCTTGAATGTGGTGCCGATGCCTGGCTCGCTGTACACCCAGATACTGCCACCATGCTGCTTCACGATACCGTAAACCGTAGCCAGGCCTAGACCGGTGCCCTTACCGCGTCCCTTGGTGGTGAAGAATGGCTCGAAGAGATGGAGCTTGACCTCAGGGGTCATACCGACACCATTGTCGCTTACGATTAATGCGACATAATCGCCCGGACGTGCTTCCAGATGTGTGCTCACATAGTGCTGGTCCAGCACTGCATTGGCTGTTTCGATCGAAAGATGTCCCCCGTGGGGCATGGCGTCACGTGCGTTGACAACCAAGTTTACAACGACTTGTTCAATCTGAGCCGGATCTGCCTTTATGAGCCAGAGGTCCTGAGCGAGACGCGTGTTTAGCTGGATGTGTTCGCCGATGATACGTTGCAGCATAACTTCCATTTCGGTGATAAGAGCATTGACGTTTAGCACCTGTGGCCGGTTTGCCTGTTTCCGCGAAAACACCAACAATTGGCGCACCAGATCTGCGCCTCGCTGGCCTGCGCGCAACAATTTGCGTGCCATATCGTGTGCCGGGTGATCTGAGCTCAATTGTGTCTGCATCAGCTCGGCATAACCATTCACTGCGGTGAGCACATTATTGAAGTCGTGCGCGATCCCAGCGGTCAGCTGACCCAATACTTCCATCTTTTGTGACTGGCGGTATTGTTCTTCCAGTTGCACCTCGCGAGTCACATTGCGTTGGAGACTGACATAATGGGTAATGTGACCACCAGCGTCGTGCACGGGGGTGATGGTCGCATCCACAACATAGCGAGCTCCGTCACGGCGCCGATTGACGAAGCGACCACGCCAGACCTTACCCGCACTGATCGTTTCCCACAGCTGCCGATAGAAAGCGGCGTCATGCTCGCCGCTCTGAAGCATGCGCGGTGTTTGGCCGACCACCTCGGATTTCCTATAGCCGCTTATGGATTCGAACGCGGGGTTCACATAGGTGATAATACCCTGTACATCTGTGATAATGACACCTTCCGTGGTTTGCTCAATCGCAACGCGCAGCAGGGAATCCACCGACTGCGGCTGGCCTTCTTGTTCTGCCTCAACTCCGCTAACGTGGCTATGCGGTGGGCTGATCCCAGCCAGGGTTTCTTGCGGCGTATCCATGTCCTCACGGTCGGTAATTTTTAAGCTCATGCTCTCACACTAGACCCGGCCGACAACATTTTTATTAGAGCCGGATTTCTTTCTTCTAAGATGAAATTTCCAGATCGTCTTCGCGTACTCCGCTCCTTCTCCTGTTCACAGACCCAGCCGGATGCATACGATCCATCGAAGCTGCTACAGGCGATGCCTCCATGATGCGCCTCTTGGCCGACCCCTGAAAGATGAAGTGCGCTGCGCCGGCAATCAGCAACAAATCCCCTATGCTCACCGCTGTGCGCCGCCATGGCAGCGTAATAGGGACGATGTCAGAGAGAATCCACAGGTTCGTCTGCTCACGCGGCAATATGATCCCCTTGCTGTCGGGTGCCCGTGATTGCACTTCGACCACCCGCTCCGGATGGACGAAGTGATACATCTCAGGCGTAATGGGCATCCAGCCGCCGTTGGCCAGCATGACCACTAAGTTGAGCACGATACCCAAGCTGAACAACGCAGCACCAGGCACATGGTAGTTGAGCAAAATCAGTGCTAGCAGCGCTCCCTGAGAGAGCATAAGGGTTACTACCTGGAAGGCAGATTGTCCTGGGGCATACAAGATGATCAGCGCCTGCGCCACAAACAGCCCGGCTACCAGGAGTGTAAACCTCCAGCCCCCTCGGAAGCGCAACTGTGCCAGAGCACCCAAGTCTCGCCGAAGTAGTATAGCTACCACGATCAAGAAGATAACTGCTTCTGCGATGACCATGCTTTTTCCCCTTGCTTGCGAGACCAGGGAGCAGGGATAGAAAGATCTCTCCCCTGGCCTGCGGCGAGCCAGGGGAGATTCAGGCGCTCGCTTCTATGTCAGGAAACTTGGGTACTCCAAGAATGTTCTACCAGCCGCATTTGCACCTGACGGGCAAACTCTTTCAAGTTGGAGGTTGCAACCGCTGTCAAGAGCTCAAAATCTTCCGGTGGCAGATTCATGCCCGCCAGAGCATTTTTGGGATCTGTGAGCAACCGCATTCTGAAAGCGGCATTCGCATTGGCCTTGAGCAGTACATCCGAGATCGCAGGGCGGTTGGGCACGGGCCGAGACAACGTTGAAGTTCCTGCCAACCTGGTCAACGCATACATTGGATCACCTCATCCACCACCGCCGAAGTCATGCGGAGCACCGCCGGCCAATGCTGCGATCAGCAATGTGAGCAGAATGAGAGCAACTTGCAGCGCCTGAGGACGATTGAAAACCTTACCGATCAGATGGGCCAACATGGTATTATCCCTCCTTTTCCTGTTTCCGATGCTGGTGCCTTTATAATAAAACACGTGCTCTTACATCTCTCAGCAAATCAGCGAGTCCTCCGGCGCGCCATTAGCTCCTGGTAGAGACGAAGAGTGGAGGGATCAGGTGGGCACCCCAGTTCCCGCTCGAATGTCTGTTCTAATTCGGCATAATGGCTTGTCAGCTGGTCGAATAGCCCTAGCTGCGCATAAGCCTGCAGCACGATGTGGTGGAGCTCTTCCTGGAAGAAGTCAAGGGCCAGTCCCTTGCTCGCAATGCGCAGTGCCTCCTGGGGAGCACCTTGCTTCAGCAGCTGTTCCCCGGCCAGCCTGAGGCATTGCATCAACCGACTTTCACATGTAGCACGATAGGCGGCACCCCAATCTCCAACTTCGAACCCGGCCAGAAATTCGCCCTGATACAGACTCACAAGCTCCAACAGGAGGTCGACTGCCTGTTCCGCAGGCACCTTAAGTGCGCGTTCGTAGAGCTGTTCAAAAGCCCAAATGTCACACCACTCAAGGTATTGCGGATTGATCTGATAGTAGTCATCCTGCACGATAATGTAGTCATAGGCTCCGAACACACTGTCGCGCAGTCGTTTCACAGTTTGGTGGAAAAGGATAGAAGCTTTGTCGGCATCGACATCCGGCCAAATGGCATCGCTTGCCTCATACCAACGACAACCACCTTGTCGTGTACGTACCAGTAGATAAGCCAGAAATTCCGGCATACGGCGCACACGACCGCGTTGACTGAAGAGTCGGCGTTCCCCTTCCACAATCAGCGTCGGTGTGCCCAGCAGGAACACCTGTAAACCCGGTCTGGTTGTTGCACTGTTGCGATCCTGGGCCAGGAGCAGCTGAACGTTATTGCGTAAACTGGCAGGGGTGTCTCCGCGGTGGGCCACATGGAGTAACAGCTGACGGGTCTCCGCCACAGTGGATGCCAATCCGGCAATCAGATCCCCCATTCCCAAAGCTAGTTTAACCGCCTCTTGAAGCTTCTCAAGCGCTGCCTGAGGCCGTAGGTCCATCAGCAAGCTATGTGCCCACCACAAATACACCCGAGCTTGTTCCAGGACGTCGTTGCGGGTGAAATGCTCCAGGGCCATCCGGTAGAGCTGAGAGCTGGCCTCATATTCTCCTTGACGCACCAGAATTCTGGCTTGCAAAGCGCATGCCAACCCCAACTCAAAGGTGAACCCGGCTTCGGCAGCGATTTCACGTGCCCGGATTGCCAATCTGAGCGCCTCGCCTAGATCAGACTGATAGTACAGTGCTTCACTCGTTTTGATCAGGGTATACACTTCCAGCGGGCGTACACCGACCTCGCGCGCCGAGGCTGTGGACAGCGCGTACGCTTCCATCGCAGCCTCATAGGCGCGGCGTTCCAGGTGAACATCACCGATGCTTGCCAAGGCGAACGCGACCCGTCGCGTGGCATGGGATCGTTGAGCTACATTCAGGCTTTCCTCCAAGCGTTGGAGCGCTTCCTCGAAGCGTCCCACCGTGCATAATGACACTCCCAGACTATTGAGCGTGTTGGCCAAATTATTGGGACTGTCCAGCTTCTCCCAAATGCGGATCGCTTGCTGAAAATGGTACTCCGCTGCGCTGATATTGCCCCGACGGCATAGACAGACACCGAGATCGTGATGGCACAGCCCGATATGATACGTGTCGTCGAGCTTCTCGTAGAGTTCCAATGCGATACGCAGGTCATCCAGCGCGGCCACCATATCTCCTGCAGTGGCGCGCACTAGTCCACGGTTCCGGATGGCGTAGGCCAGGACGCGCATATCATCAATATCCGAGGACTGAAGCTGCCGTACTGCCTCGTCGGCCAGCCTCAGACTCTCCACCACCTCGCCACTTATGCGCAGTGCGACGGATTGCAGCACGGAAGCCTCTGCGACACCACATACATCGTTGAGAGCCATGAAGCGAGTGCGTGCCTGATTGGAGACGGTGATGGCCAGCGCGGGATCGTGGAGGTCGTCGCAGAGGATACGCCCGCGCCACAACAGCAATCTGGGATGGCGCTGGAGCTCTGCGTCCGGGATTTGGGCCAGCCATTCACCCAACGTTAAGGCAAGTCCGGCATCGTATAGGGATGCTGCTTGCGCTTCAAGCAACTCAGCCACCTGAGGCCATGCCTGAGCGCGGAGATAGAGCGGCACCGCTTCATCAAAACGGGCGCGTGCTGCCAATAGGTCGGCGGCGCGGATGAGCACCTGGCGTTGGCGCGCTGCGTCCAGTGCCAATCTGCTGCGCAGAAACTCAGCAAACAGCTCATGATACCGAAAACTGGTTCCGATCTGAGTGATAAACAAATCCTTGTGTACCAGCTCTTCGATGTAAGACTGCGCGTCCGAAATGCCCAGTAGCTCGTTACATATGTCTGCCGTCATATCCGGGAGCACGGCGGTGTGCAACATAAAATGTTGCAGCTCAGGTCGCTGCTTGTTCAACACCTCTTCGGCCAGATAGCTGTAGATGATTTCACGGTCATCACCCAGGCGCTGTTGCAAGCTGTCGATCAGCCGCTCCGCGTACATCAGGTGACCGGTGAGTAATATCTGGGCTACATTGCCATCGGTGGCCTGGGCTATCTTCTCCGCACTCCGCAGGTCAATCTGACGGCCAAAACGTTTCCGCATCAGGAGCTGCAGCTCCTCGGGTGTGAAGCGCAGTTCCACTTCAGACAGACCGGCAGCGCGCTCTGTCACGAGCAGCTCGATCACCTGACGCGTATCCAGTCCCAGGTTGCCCCGCGCCGCCAAGATGAGCCGGCTGCGCTCCGGTAGCTGCTCCAGCATACGACTGAGCGCGAGCGCGACGCCGGCACTGTTCGCTTTGTGAAAATCGTCGATGATGATAATATGTGGCCCTACTGACTCGAGCGCTTCGGCAATGTGACGTACTGCGCTTTCTGTGTCGCCGTGCTTGATCCGCTCGAATAAGCTGGCCGGATCGATCTCATGGAAGCGGTCTGTAATGCTATATGCCAGCAGGGTGAGGAAAGCAGCCGGGTCGCGATCGGAGGTATCCAGAGAACACCAGCACACTGGCCAGTCTGTGGTCTGGGCGAAGTCAGCTAACAGGATCGATTTCCCGTAGCCACTCGGAGCATAAACGGTGATGAGACGCTTGCCTGCTTCGACGAACTCGCTTAACAGGTTCAACAGGCGCAGACGCCGGTGAATGAGGCTCAAAGTGGGCAGCCGAATACGGTCTTCAAATGCCATCGTCCGCCGTTACCTCTCTGGCAATAACCTCCGCTACTCAGTTCAATCCCATCGCTATGCTCCCTGAGTGTACCTGATGTTGTATTTACCATGCTTCCGGCGTGTGAGATAGCTATAACATTATACATCTGATTGGCCATGACTGCCAGTGACTCTTGAAACCGACCTGCCTAGTGAGGTATAATTTTGAACCGATGGAACACGTGCTTCCACCTGCTACGTGGCGACTCCTGATCACACCACCTGCCGAAGGTGCGATGAATATGGCGGTGGATGAAGCCATCTTGCATGCCCTGGCCGATGGAAAAGGTTCCCCCACGCTGCGCTTCTACCAATGGCAACCCCCTTGTCTCTCTTTGGGCTATAACCAACCTTGTAGCGATGTCGATATCGCGGCTTGTGCACGGCTAGGTTACACTTGGGTGCGTCGACCCACAGGAGGACGTGCGATTTTGCACTGCGACGAGCTCACCTATAGTGTTATCGCCCCAGAGCATGAGCCGCGTGTGCGAGGAGGTATTTCCGAGTCCTATCGTCGTCTGAGTCAGGGGCTGTTGGCCGGATTGCGCATTTTAGGCGCGGATGTGTTCCAGCCGCAAGAGGAAAAGGTGCTCAACCCTCAGCAGGGGGTGGCCTGCTTCGATACCCCCTCGAACTATGAAATCATCGTGGGTGGCAAGAAGCTGATCGGCAGTGCTCAGGTGCGTCGGCGAGGGCAGGTGTTGCAACACGGCGCTCTGCCGCTCTATGGGGATCTCGATCGCATCTTCGCCTGTCTGCGCATCGAGACTAGGTGTCGCTCCTTGCATGATCGGGCGATCACACTGGAACAAGCGTTGGGGCGCGTCGTTTCGTTTGAGGAGGTGGCTCAAGCGCTGGTGCAGGGATTCTCACAAGCGCTTAATCTTACTCTGGTAGAAAGCACTCTGAGCGAGTATGAACTACACCTGGCGGAGCAGCTCTATCGTACACGCTATACCACAGATGAATGGAATTGCCGAGTATGACGCTGCATTCCTATGGGCGAGAGGTGGTCTTATGGTAATCGGAGTTTGCACTATGGAACTGAGCTTGCCAGCTGCGACTTCCTTGAAGGACAAGCGACAGGTGATCAAAAGTTTAATGGCCCGCCTGCGTAACGAGTTCAACATCTCTATAGCTGAGGTGGGCGCACAGGACCAGAAGCAATGGGCAGTGGTGGGCGTCGCTTGTGTCTCCAGCGACCGCGACTATGCCCATGGTTTGCTTAGCCACGTGGTTAACTGGGTGCAGCACAATCGGCTGGACTGTGACCTGGCCGATTATCAGGTACAGATCATATGAGGTTTCGATCAGGGCAGATATTGCAGTGTTTTCATCATCCGAGCGATCGCCTCATCGGGTGAGTTCTGTGCGTCGGGGTCGGTCAGGCAGTGGAGCGCATACTCGCGCATGGCCATCAGGGCGGCCTGATGCGCTGCACCACGAATAGCGGCTAATTGGGTTAACACGTCCAGGCAATCGCGGCCTTGCTCGATCATGCGACACACGCCGCGCACTTGCCCCTCCAGACGCTGCAGTCGGTTGATCAGTTTCTCTCTAGCTTCTGGACTGAAGGTTGGCTTGTCCCCTGTTTGTGTCGACATCCCTCACCACTACCGACGACTAGGCACCCAAAGGAGGTAATGCCCCTGCCTCCACGATGCGTGCTCGGCAACCGATCTCGCCCGAGATGGTCGCCGAGCCACTCATTGTGTTGCTCCAGAAGGTGCACGACCTTCCGCATTATCGGATGCTTCAGCCCACTGGCCCACAAGAGGGGGCTGATGTGCTCGTTCCTTGGGATGGGGCAGCACTCCCTCGCAAACCAAACACGGAGAGCGCTTTTCGTGCTTGCCGACTGCCACACCGCGGACAGACCAGCTCAATCTTGTCGGCTGCGGAGCGCACCAGTCTTTCGTATCGTTCACCGCAATCTTGGCACACATATTCATAGATGGGCATAGGAGTTCCTGTTCACCTCCACATCGTGTGTTGTCTTACGACTCACTTCAAGAGCGCGGCAAGCTTGCCGGTGATCACTTGCTTAGGCACAGCACCCACTTGTTGATCCACTACCTGGCCGTTCTTGATGAACAAGAGCGTCGGGATGCCGCGTACGCCATACTTACTGGCCCACACGGGATTTTGGTCGGTGTCAACCTTCGCAACGATGGCCTTGCCGGCATACTCCTTGGCCACTTCCTCAAGCACGGGGGCGATCATGCGACAAGGGCCACACCACGGCGCCCAAAAATCCACAATAACCGGCAAGGGGGATTGGAGCACCACTTTCTCAAAGGCATCATCGTTCACGTGAATCGGACTGTTGATCACCTGTTGTGTCATTTTGATAATCCCTCCATCTGATATGATTGATCGGCATATACCCCATGGGGGTATTCGCCCCCCATTATACCCCATAAACGTTGCCTTGTCAAATGAACAAACTGTTTGGCACGGCATGATAATTTGTGTATAATTTGGCGCGCGAAGGGCGCATAGGAGAGATAAGGGCTGTGATGCCAAACCTGGCGCGGTGGGCAAATAATATGCAGGACGATGCTGTTATCCGCGAGGATACCTCTGTCTATACACAATGTAGCTACCTCTCCGAGGACGATGTTGCCTTTTTGAGAGTGATTGAAGGCCAGATCCCGATTGTAGCGGACATCAGCCGAGCGGATATTCTGCTGTGCAGCTGGCAGCCTGGCCAGCCGTGCCTGGTGTTGGCCCATGCTCAGCCGCATTCGGTTGCAGCGGTGCATGCCCGTTCGATGGTAGGCCAGCTCTTAGACGAGCCGGCCTGCCGAAATCTGTCCTATGTTCTGTTCAGCTGCGAGACTCACAATCGCCAAAGCTTCACTAGCGATGGTGCGCCGATTGTCGTCCAAGTCTATCCGGTCTGGCGACCGGGCACGCGCCAGGTGATCGCCACGTTGCGTATTGAAACCAACCTTCTGGAACACGAGCGCCAGCGACGTCGTTCGCGTGTGTTTCAAAGGGTCACATTGCAGCTGCAACGTATGGCGCAATACGGTCGTCTTGTCGGTGCGGATATGCTCTCTCCCTTTGGGGAGAGTGACGGCATCATTGTCGTAGACCGTACGCGCACTATACGTTACGTCAGTGGGGTGGCCATGAATCTATACCGGCGCATTGGCTACCTGGGCGATCTAGTAGGGCGACCGCTGAGCAATCTGGCCACGCAGGATGACGCATTCGTGCGCGCGGCGATGACACAGCAGCGTTGCCTGGAGCAAAATGAGGAGATCGGCGGACGTGCTTGGGTCAAAAAGGTGCTGCCGCTGTGGAATGTGCCGCCACCGTTGTGGCGTCGGTTGATCGCGAGGCCACAAGGCGAGGAGATCAGCCATGTGATCCTGGTGGTGAGCGACATCACCGCGGAGCGTCGCCGCGAGCAGGAGTTGCGTGTCAAGACGGCACTCATCCAGGAGCTGCACCACCGTGTCAAGAACAACTTGCAGACCATCGCCGCACTGTTGCGGATGCAGGCGCGGCGCGCAGGTAGCACGGAAGCGCGTCAGGCTATCGAGGAGGCGGTTACTCGCATTCTCAGTGTCGCGGTGATTCACGAGTTCCTTTCCAGGCAAGAAGCGCGTATGATCAATGTGCGCGAGGTGAGCAGCCGCATTGTCGCCCAGGTGCAGCAAGGGTTGGTCGCGCCGGATAAGCATATCACCTTTGGCATCGAAGGCCCGCCGATCTATTTGCCGTCGCGACAGGCCACGGCATGTGCCCTGGTGCTCAATGAGCTCTTGCAAAATGCGCTGGAACACGGCTTTGAAGCGCGCACGACGGGCCATATCCAGGTGGTTCTGGAGAACGGCGGAGATCAGGTGATTATGCGCGTGCGCGACGATGGCAGCGGCCTACCCGCCAATTTCGACCTGTCCGAAGTAGAGACTCGCAGCTTGGGGTTGCACATTGTGCGCACATTGGTACAAGAAGATCTGAAAGGCGCTTTGGAAATCTATAACCGTAATGGGGTTGAGGCAGTCGTAACATTCCCTAAATCTATACTAGGAGGTGAGCAATGAGCAAGACGCAGCGTACCGAACGGACAGAACGTACGCGCATCATCATCGCCGACGATGAGTCGATCATCCGTGCAGACTTGCGCGAGATGCTGACCAATTTGGGTTATCTTGTAATTGGCGAAGTGGGCGACGGGCGTAGTGCAGTGAACCTGGCACGTGAGCTACGGCCGGACATCGTGATCATGGACATCAAGATGCCCGATATGGACGGCATCGAAGCAGCCAAGATCCTGACCGAGGAGCAGATCGCCCCGGTCATCCTGTTGACCGCCTACAGCCAGCAAGATCTGGTCGAGCGTGCGCGCGAAGCAGGTGTGGTGGCCTATCTGGTCAAACCATTCCAGGAGGCCGATCTGGCGCCGGCTATCGAGGTCGCGTTGGCACGCTTCAAGGAGTTTCAAACCCTGCGCAAAGAGGTGGCCGACCTCAAGCTCGCCTTCGAGACGCGCAAACTGGTGGATCGTGCCAAGGGCATCTTAATGGACACGCAAGGACTCACCGAGGCAGACGCTTTCCGCAAGATTCAAAAGATGAGCATGAACTTGCGCAAACCGATGCGCGAAGTCGCCGAGGCGATCATCCTGGCAAACCAGGCGGGAAAGGAATGAGGCAGCCGCCACACCATCGGTGCCCCTTCCTTGGCGTCACGTTGGCTCATAGGATGGGAAGGGGAATCTATGCTTGTCACAATCCCGGCCTTACCCTCAACCTTGAATAAGGATGTTGGTCAATGGAGATCAAGGATCGCACCATTCTCGTGCTGGGCGGCTATGGGCTGGTCGGCATGGCGGTCTGCCGTCAGTTGATGGCCGAATCCCCTGCTATGCTCATCGTAAGCTCATTGTTGGAGGACGAAGCGCGCAAAGCGGTCGAACGTCTGCGCGCCGAGTTTGCCAGCAGCCCGGTCAAGCTCCTGCCGGTGTGGGGCAATGTCTTTGTGCGCACCGCGCTCAAGGATAAGACACGGCCGGAGGTGCTGGCTAACCCGGAGTATCGCCGCTGGGTGTTCGAGGACGTGCTGGCCGAAATGAGCCAAGCCACTGTGGAAAACTCGTTCTTGGCACAGCTCATCACAGGACGCACCGACTTCGCTCCCGGAATTGTCCCCGATGCCATCGTGGATTGCGTCAACACCGCCACGGCGCTGGCTTATCAGGACATCTATACCAGCGCGGCAGAGGTGCTGGACATCTATGACCGTGCGCGCGAGGTCTGGTACATGGGCAAGGAGATCGCGTCGCCGGCGCTGGATGATTACGTCGCCGCCGTAGAGCGCCTGTTGGCCAGCCTGTATGTGCCTCAGCTGGTACGCCATGTGCAAATCCTTTACGAAGCAATGCGCCGTGCCGGCACGCGTGCTTATCTCAAAGTGGGCACCAGCGGCACAGGGGGCATGGGGCTGAACATCCCTTACACCCACGGTGAGGAGAGACCCTCACGTGTGCTGCTGAGCAAGGCGGCGATGGCCGGGGCGCATAGCTTGCTGCTCTTCCTGATGGCACGCACACCCGGCGCGCCCGCTATCAAGGAGATCAAACCCACGGCCGCAATCACCTGGAAGCAAATCGGTTACGGGCCCATCAAGAGGCGTGGTCGTGAAATCCCCCTGTACGATTGTCCGCCCGAGCGAGGAATCGTGTTGGCAGGGCAGCCCTTTAGGTTGGAAGAGCATCAGGGAGGACAGCGGTTAGATGGTGTCCTGGAGTCGGTCTACATCGACACGGGTGAGAACGGCTATTTCTCTCTGGCCGAGTTCGCTGTGATCACTACCGTGGGCCAGATGGAAGGGGTGACCCCGGAGGATATCGCCTTCAATGTGGTGTGTGAGCTGAAGGGAATCAGCACCGGCCGTGACATCATCGGAGCGCTGGACAGTGTGGTGATGAGCCCAAGCTATCGCGCTGGTGTGCTGCGCCACCGCGCCATCGAGTTTGCGCGTCGCCTCGAGCTCGAACACGGCGTGGACAGCGTCGCTTTTGAAATCCTGGGGCCGCCGCGCCTGTCGAAACTCCTCCTCGAGGCGTATTTGCTCAAGCGCGTTTATCGCACCATCCAGGCAGTCGCTGAGAGCGACCCGCATAGCATGGCGCGTGCAACGGCGCAACTGGTGTGTGAAGACCAGAAACTACGCAGCCAAGCCATCTCTATTGGCATTCCCATTCTGATGCCTGATGGACGCACGTTGCTATGTGCTAACCGCGGTCGACGTGACCACCGTTGGGAGTGGCAGACATGGCGTGCCACTCCTGAAGAGGTCAATCGGTGGGCGGAGACGGAATGGATCGATTTGCGCGTCGGCAATATGGCCGGTTGGCAAGCGCGCATGGCTGCCATCCTGGCTGAGGCCAGCCGCCTGCCGCACCCCGACTTCGATTCCAGCTCGCAATATGTGCGCTCGATGTCCGACCCCGCCACCTGGCAGCTGCAGCCGGAGATCGACATCGGAGAGGTGGTGGGTTGGATTTTCATCCACGAGGAAAAGGGCGAAAGGATGAAAATCTAAACCGATGCGCATTTCGGTCCATCTACATGGAATACTACGCGATCAGTTGCCTTCTACGGCGCGGGGGCGTACCACGTTGGAACTACCGGATGCTGCCATAGTGGGCGATGTGCTAAGGATGCTGGGCATCACGCGCCCCGTGGTCGTCTGTGTCAATGGCCGCACCCATGTTCCGACGGATCACGTGTTGCAGGAAGGTGATCAGGTCATGATCTATACCCCGGTGGGGGGAGGATGAGAAAAAATAAACAGGGGAGGAGCGGACCACCATGCCATACGGTTATTATGGGCGTATTCTCCATGTCGATCTTACCAGCGGTGCGCTGCACGTCGAACAACCTGATGAGAAGTTCTACCGCAAGTACATGGGGGGCAGCGCTATGGCGCTCACCTATCTGCTGCGGGGTATGCCAGCGGGTGTCGATCCACTGGCACCCGAGAACGTGCTGGCGCTGTTCCTGAGTGT
>JASFBB010000217.1:0-3211 GCA_036172345.1 Anaerolineae bacterium | reverse complement strand
GGGTGGGGAAGCGCTTGATGCTTCCCCACCGCTCTTACCCATTGTGTCAATCTCATTAGTGCTTCCTTCACGCGACAGAGCTATCAGTGACAAGTACGGATAAGGCGTTCGTTCCCTCCGGCCCGGTTGGCAAGGTGCGCCGACTGGTCTGGTCGATTCGCGATCGCTCGCTTTTCGCCGGGACGTTACCTTACTTGTTTATTTTGCCTACTTTCATCCTGATCGGTCTGATTGTTGCCTATCCTATATTGCAGGCGCTCTATTTGAGCGTGCTGGATGTGCAGTTCATCAACCCGCAGGGCAACTTTGTCGGCCTCAGGAACATCACCAATATCCTCCAATCCTCTATTTTCTGGCTGGTGTTCCGTAATTCTGCCATCTGGACCAGTGTGGTGGTGCTTTTCCAATTTGGATTAGGGCTGGCGACTGCTCTGCTGCTCAACCAGGAATTTCATGGACGCACCCTGGCGCGCGCTTTGATCATCCTCCCGTGGGTCACCCCGGGGGTGATCACCGGCCTGTTGTGGCGGTTGCTGCTGGAGCCCAACCTGGGCATCATTAACGGCATTCTGGCTACCTTGGGTGTGGCCAACCCGAACATTCCATGGCTGTCGCAGCCATCCACGGCGATGCTTGGCGTCATCGCCTCGGCAATTTGGAAGGGCACACCCTTTTCAACGGTCATGTATCTGGCAGCGTTACAGGGTGTGCCCGAGGAGCTGCTCGACGCCGCCAAAATTGACGGCGCCACCGGCTGGAAGCGACTGTTATATGTGATCATCCCCAGCATCAGCCCGGTCATCCGCATCACTGTGTTGTTGACGACCATCTGGACGGCCAACTACTTCGACATCATTTACGTGATGACCGAAGGTGGGCCACTCAATCAGACACACATTTTCCCCACCTATATCTATGAGCTTGGCTTCCGACGCGGAAAGACCAGCATGGCTGCTGCCTTCGGGTTGGTCACTGCTATGCTGCTGTTGGTGTTCAGTCTATGGTACATTCGTGAGCTCAATAAGCGGAAGGCTTTGGATTGACGAAGGGTATTGGAGAAAGTATTAGTCGGATGGCAGCAATGCACGAGGCAACTTGGCATCGGTATCGCAAGAAGCTGCATCGGGTGATGATCTATGTGTTGGTGTTGATCACCATAGCGGTTTTTGGCTGTCCCATCCTCTGGATGGTGTCGGTGGCGCTCAAACCAGCTCAAGAGACGTTTCGCTTCCCCCCCACCTTCCTGCCGGTAGAACCGACTTTGGAAAACTTCGGAAAGGCGCTAAACCCTGTTTTCTTGCGCTATGCATTCAACAGCGTCTTGGTTGCCAGCTCAACTACTGTGCTGACTCTGGTCTTTGCCATTTTTTCTTCTTACAGCTTCTCCCGGTTACACTTCCGGGGACGCAAACCTTTGTTGGTGGTCATCCTGCTGACACAGCTGTTGCCACTGGCGGTGCTGATTGTGCCGATGTTTCGCATCCTTTCTGGTATCGGCCTCATCAACACATACCCCGCCTTGATCATTGCCTATCTGACCTTTACCGTGCCGGTGGCGGTCTGGTTTCTACGGGGCTTTTTCTACAGCATTCCGTATGAGCTTGAAGAAGCAGCGATGATCGACGGTTGTACCCGCCTGCGCGCCTTCCTGACCATCATCCTGCCGCTCAGCTTGCCGGGCATCTCGGCAACCGGCACCTATGTCTTCTTCGTGACCTGGCAGGAACTCCTTTTCTCGCTGGCTTTTATGACCACCAAGAGCATGCGTACGTTGCCGGTAGGCGTGTTGGACTTCATCGGTGAACATGTTACCGACTGGGGCGCTTTGATGGCTGCTTCGGTGTTGGTATGTGTGCCTGTGTTCGTCCTGTTCATGTTTATGCAGAACCAGTTGATCGCCGGCCTGACCGAAGGAGCGATCAAGGGGTGATCTCCGTATTGGGCTGTGCTGTCGATATCTGGAGTTCGAAGATCGGGTCGATAACGAGGAGGTTGTAGCGCTATGACCATGACATCTAAGCAAAGATTGGTGACCGCCTTCCAGCGCGGCGTCCCCGACCACCTGCCTGCCACTACTCATCACCTGATGCCCTATTTCCTGAACAAGTATATGGGCGGTATGTCGAATCAGGAGTTCTTCGAGCATTTCGGCCTGGATGCCATCCAGTGGATCTCGCTGCACCGACCTGACCCCGACAAGGGTGAGTACTTCGACCCGCTGCAGGGGGAGCCCGGCTTCCTGGAAAGCCATCGCATCGCCACCGACCAGTGGCGCGTCTATTCCGAGGAGGTAGCGGGACAGCAGTTCAAGACGGTGCGCTACCGCTTCGTGACACCCGGCGGTACGCTCACTATGACGTTGCAATCCAACGAGCAGACCTCGTGGGTGAGCGAATACCTCATCAAGGAGAAATCCGACATCGAGCTGATAGCCAAATATGCGACGGCGCCGAAGTGCGACGTGGAGGGGGTCAATCGGGTGGTAGAAGAATATGGCGAACGCGGCATCGTGCGCAGCCACATCTGCACCTTCGATGTCTTCGGCCAGCCCGGCATCTGGCAGGATGCCTGCTGCCTCGTCGGCACGCAGAGGCTCATCATGGAAACCTTTGACGACCCCGCCTGGGTGCACGAGCTGCTCAAGATCCTGCAGCGCCGTAAGAAGATCTACATCGAGTCGATGCAGGGTGCGCGCTACGACATCCTCGAGCTGGGCGGCGGAGATGCCTCTACTACAGTCATCTCACCCAAGCTCTTCGAGGAGTTCGTCGCACCTTACGACGCGGACCTGGTCGAAGCGGCCCATCGCGCCGGCCAGCGCATCGTCTATCACACCTGCGGCGGCATGATGCCCATCCTGGAGATGATCGCCGCTATGAAAGTGGACGCGATGGAGACCTTCACCCCGCCGGCGATGGGCGGCGATGTGGACCTGGCGGAGGCGAAACGACGCATCGGGGACAAGGTGTGCATGATCGGCGGCTTCGACCAGTTCCACTTCTTCCTCAACTGCACGCCGGAGCAGACCCGCGCTGAGGTGCGGCGCTGCTTTGAGGCGGCGGGCGGCGGAGGTGGCTTTGTGCTGGCGCCCTCGGATCACTTTTTCGACGCCGACCCGGCGCTCATCGCCGCCTTTGCGGATGAAGCGCGGCGATGCGTGTATTGAGGGGATTGCAGCCGATGATCCCGTTCAGCAAGCCTTTTATGGTTA
>JASFBB010000216.1:0-9953 GCA_036172345.1 Anaerolineae bacterium | reverse complement strand
ATTGAACCGCGCCGCGCACATAACCGAGCCGCGCACGTAAGTAAGCGGCCCAAACCGCTCCCTCACGGTCGCGGCGCGGATACACCAAACCGAGCCGCGCACATAACCGAGCCGCGCACGTAAGTAAGCGGCCCAAACCGCTCCCTCACGGGCGCGGCGCGGATACACCAAACCGAGCCGCGCACATAACCGAGCCGCGCACGTAAGTAAGCGGCCCAAACCGCTCCCTCACGGTCGCGGCTCGGATAGTGGTCGCGGCTCGGATACATTGAACCGCGCCGCGCACATAACCGAGCCGCGCACGTAAGTAAGCGGCCCAAACCGCTCCCTCACGGTCGCGGCTCGGACAAGGTCACGGCGCGGATCAATCAAACCCCTGGTGAACCAGCTTGAGCGCATACAATGCGCGCAGCGTGACCCACTTGTTGGCACAGCCGAGCGCGCCGAAATGCGCCCACGTCTTGTCAGGTGTGTGCTCCAGCGCCCAGCGGCCGGGCTCAAGCTGCTTGTCCAGCAACCACGCCACGCAATCGGGCATGTGGGGGTGCCTGACATAACCCGCCCGCGCCAGAACGATCATCGCTTCGAGGAGATCGGCGTGGCATGTCAGCGGAAACGCCAGGGCGAACCACAAAGGGCTCACCGCGCCCTCCACTGCCGGGTAGGCCACCTGGCGCAGTGGCGTTGACAGGAGCAGCGCGACGCCCCGCTCGATTGCGGCAGCCATTTCCGGCGTGCGCGTCTCTGCCCGCAGGTCCAGGAAAGCACCCAGCACCTGCACCGCACCCCACGCGCAGGGCAGCCCTTGGTTGTTCGGGCAGGCAAAGCCGTTGCGCAGGACCTCGGCTGCCATGGCGTCACGCGCCTGGAAGATGCGCGGGTCGTCCGCATACCCGAGCTGCTGGAATGCCCACAGAAGGAGGCCGTTGAGGCAGTGCCATGCCGTGCGCGCTGCCTGCCCGGCGGTGAAGCGCCCGTCCCGCGCGCGACGCCCCCTTGCCAGGATGTGCTCACAGGCGCGCTGCAGCGGCGGGATAGGCGGCATGCCCAATTGGGCGAGGAAGATGACCTGCCACATCGTGGCACGATAGCGCGGGCTGGTCATGGCATCCGGCCTGATCCAGTAGCCACCCGTCGGATATTGCGCTTCCAGGATGTGCCGGGCAGGCGGTGCGTCGGGGATGGCGCATTGGGCAGCTTGCACTTCCGGCGCATCGGGGGGGCGATCCAGCAACAGCCGCAACGCCAGGTAACGTGCCGAGGGATTCTCTTCTTCTAGCAGCCAATCGAGTGCTCGGTCGCGCAGGGTGGGGTAGCACTCTGTCTCCTTCCATGTCATATGTCCGATCCCCACATCTCCTTTGCTGCCCGGCCATCTTCCAGCACGGCGCGCGCCTGGAGAAGCACCGCGTCCAGCATCTGGGGGGTGAGCCGTCCGGTCTGGGTATTCTGTCGGCTGGGATGATAGGAAGCGAGCAGGTGGATGGTTCGATCCGCGCGGCTGGGGCGTGCGGCATAGTGCAGGGCATGGCGAAACTGCAACCGCGGGAGTGCGTAGCCCTCTTGTCGGAGCAGCTGGCAGCACGTCGCAAAGGCGAGCTGGCCCAGCGCCAGCACCACCCGGGTTCTGGGCAGCAATTGCCATTCGCGCATCAAGAATCGGGAGCACGCGGCCATTTCGTCCCTGGTGGGGCGGTTGGCGGGTGGAGCGCAGCGCACGATCGCGGTGATGAAAGTGTCGTGGAGCATCAGCCCGTCGTCCGGGTGACTGGCAAGGGACTGGTTGGCGAAGCCGGCACGGTGCAGGGCAGCGTAAAGCGTGTCGCCGGAGCTATCGCCGGTGAACATGCGGCCAGTGCGGTTCGATCCGTGCGCGCCCGGTGCCAGTCCCACGATCAACAGGCGTGCCTGACGGTCGCCGAAGCCCGGCACCGGCCGGCCCCAGTAGGGCCAATCCCGGTAAGCAGGCCGCTTCTGATGCGCCACCTGCTCGCGCCAATGCACCAGCCGCGCGCAGCGGCGGCACTGCACGATTTCCGCGACCAGCTGTTGCCATTCAGGCGAGGATTCCGCGCGCATCCGTTGCATCCTGATCGGTGACCAACCGTTGCTCCGCCTCTCGATTCGATTCCACCGCGCCGCGCCCTTTGTCCGCGCCGCGACCACTATCCGAGCCGCGACCGTGAGGGAGCGGTTTGACGTGCCGCTTGCTCACACGCGCGGCGCGGTTTGGGCCGCTTGCTCACGTGCGCGGCGCGGTTTGGGCCGCTTACTTACGTGCGCGGCTCGGTTTTACGCGCGCGGCGCGGTTTGCGGTATCACGGCCGCACACGCAGGCACAACGGCGCTATTCCTTGCTGCTTGCGGCTTCCAACGGCGGCGGGAACTCCAGCAGCCGATGGTTGTCCGAGTCCACCACCAGCAGATCGCCGTCCGCCTCGAACGCCATCCCCAGTGGCAGGGCGAAGGAGGCCATGTCGGCGCCGTATTGGCCGAAGCTCAGCAGGAAGGTGCCCTGGGCGTCGAAGACGAGGATGCGGTAGCGCTCCGGGTCGCTGGCGTAGACGTTCCCCGCACGATCCACCCGCACATAGGGCTTGTTGACCACCGAGGTGCTCTCCCAGCTCTCGATGGCCCATTGGCGCAGCGGGGCCATCTCGGCGGAGAAGGCCTGGATGCGGCGGTTCCAGGTGTCCGCCACGTAGAGAGTGCCGTCGGGCGCGAAGGCCAAGCTGGTCGGTTCGTCGAAGCGGCCGGGCAGAATGCCACCGCCGCCCCACTGGGCGACGAACTTCCCGTCCGCGGTGAACTTCTGGATGCGCTTATTGCCGGTGTCGGCCACGTAGACGTTGCCCTCCGCGTCTATGGCGAGGTCGCGCGGCCCCCAGAAGCCGCCGGGGTCGCGGTCGAGCTGCCCGCCGGTGTCGGCGAAGTATCCCCAGGCAAAGAGGAAGGTGCCTTTCAGGTCGAAGACCTGGATGCGGTGGTTCCACGTGTCCGCGACGTATACCCGCCCCAGCGCCGTGTTGACGGCGATCCCCCACGGCTCCTGGAATTGGCCGGGGGCGTTGCCGCTGCTGCCCCAGCTGCGCACCACGTTGCCTTGCGCGTCCAGCACCTGGATGCGGTTGTTGCCGCTATCCGCCACATACCAGAGGCCGTCCGCCCCCACGGCGACGGCGCGCGGCGTCGTAAACCGCCCTGGACCGCTGCCTTGGCCACCGATGGCGCGTTTGGCGCGGATCTCCTGATGCTTCACGGCATACGGCTCAGTGGGCATCTCGGCCGGAGCGGGCCCGGTGTGGTAATCCCACAGCTGGTTGAGCACGTCTTTGCGCACATACATATAGAAGCGATGCACGTAGGGCCACTGGTTCTTGGGTGTCCTGTGGCGATGATAGAAGAAGATTTCCCAGAGCTCTTTGCGGTGCTCGAATATCTGGCGCCAGGCCTCCTGACGCCCCGCTGGGTCATCCGGCAGGGTGGCGGGCACAAAGTAGGTATGCCAGATCTTCGTCGGCGTCTGCTCCTTGTAGCTCTCCAGCGGCCACCACACCAGCCGATAGTTGAAGCGCACATAGTTGTCGCCGAGATAGGGCGTCACCTTGCCCTCATTGGCTGGCCCCACGATCACAATCGGCGCTTCCAGCTGTTGGCGTGAGGGCGAGTCGCCGTAATAGGTGCGGTTGGGATACTCGCGGAAGTACCACTCCAACGGCCAGGTGGATTCGTTGTCGTAGGCCACCTTGATCAGCTTGTCGCCCACCGTGCGCCGCGAGATGTCCTCGATCTGGCGCATCGCCAGGGTGACGTCGGGCGCGCCGTGGGCATAGAAGAGGTACTCACTCACATCGTCGTAGTTGATGAACGAGACCAGCCATGAAGAACGCGCCGTGAAGATCGCCAGCACGACCAACACGGTGAGGAAGGCGACGCGCGCCGCCAGGAATCCCCCCAGCTGGCGCCCATAGTGGATCAAGGCATAGACGAGGATGCCGAGCACCACCAGGCTGCCCAACCATTGGCCGGTGTCGCGCAGGTCGAAGAGGGAATAGCTGCGGAAGGGCTGCACACTCAGCAGGGCGATCAGGGCGAGCGCCGTCAAGGGCAGCAGCACGGCGAAGAGGATGCCGCCGCGCTCCCCAAGGGTCCGCCAGCGCCCTTGCAAGCCTGTCAACACGCGCTCGCACGTCCATGCAGCCATGAAGATGAACGGCAGGCTCATATGGGTCGTCAGCCAAGGCATCTTTTCACCCGCCCAGCTGTAGATGAGGAGGGCGCTGATCACCCAATACAGAGCAAAGGCGGGGAAATAGACGGGCAGCACATCCTCTGCCGGTTGCGCCTGGGCAGACGGCTTGGCATCGATGGTCGCCGTGCGTGTCAGCGCAGAGGGGTGGGTGACGCGCAGCCGGTGGATCAGATACCAGATGCCCCCTGCCGCTCCGATGAGAAACGGCAGGAACTCATACAGCGGGAGCAGCATCAAATAGTAATACCAGGGCTGGCCGCCGCGCTGCACGTCTTGCTGACTCAACCAGTAGTAAACCGCCCCCCATGTGCCGGAAACCAGGCCATAGGGGTTGGTGAAGAACGTCGTGTAGAGCGTCACAAAGATGATCGCCCCGATCAGCACGGCGATGCCCACCTCACGCAAGGGCAGGGAACGCACCGCTTGGCTCATCAGGCGGACGGGGAAGAGCTGCCCGCGTTGCTTCTCCAGCACCACCGCGCGATCAGTGACGCTCAGTGCCAACGTCGTGGCGGCGAAGAAGAGGCCGATCGCCAGCACGAGCGCGTGGATCACCTTCCAAGCGGCGCGCATATTCTCCTGAGGTAGCGTGCTGGCAGTGCTGCCAAGCCCTCCCGCCAGCTGCTGCAGCCCCGCGACCACCTGGCGCGCCAGGTTGGGGGGTTGATCCAGTGGGAGCGGGCCAGCATTGCCGAAGGTGAGCCAGAGCACGCTGGCGCCGACCACCACCAGGATGGCCATGCCGATCCAGAAGAGACGACGGCGCTGTGCCAGCGAGAGATTTTCGAGCGCTATGGTTGCCCCAATAAAGGTGAGGCCGATGAACCCGTGGATGTAGGCGATCTCCATCACCGTCAAGGACAGTGCCACCGCGGCGGCGCCGATATACAACCAGCGCCGCATGCGCAGCAGGTCACCCCGTTGCCAGGCGCTCAGGTAGTGGAACAGGCTGAAGTACATGATCAGGGTGAAGACTTCGTTGAAAATGTCGTGGCGCAGGTGACGGCTATATTGGGTGATCACCGGCGAGAGGAGAATCATAGTGGAGGCGAGCAACGCGCCCAAACGCCCCAACCAGGGGCGGAACCAGTAAGGCAGCATCACCAATGCCACGCCGAACAGCGCCACGCCGACGCGCCCCACGTAGTTGTTGTGTCCGAACAGGAAGAAGAGCAGGGCGTGGAGCTCAAACAAGAAGGGGCCGTGCATCATCGGATCGTGGCGATATCCCTCGCCGTTGTAGAGCTTGTAGGAGTACAACATGTGCAAGCTCTCATCGTGGCTGATGGCACGCGACTCCAGATCATAGAAGCGCGTGAACACCGCCAGGACGAAAAGCAGCCCATAGGCGATCGCTTCCCGGTGCGTGACGATCCAATGCCACAAGGAATGGAGCGCGGCATTCTCCGAGGGCACTGTATGCGAAGCATCGCGTGTCGTTTGGGAGATCATAACCACCTCATCATTCTGAGCGCTGCGATCGGGTGTCAATCCTCACTTTTTCAAGGTATAGGTGGTGGGGGTTTGTTTCACCCACAGCACCGCTTTTTCGAGCCGCTGCGGCTGGGGCTCGCGTAATAAGTACCAGCGGATGAAGGCGCTGGCCGCCAGCGGCGCCGGTTCTCTATAGCTGTGCACCACGAAGTCCTGACCGGCATAGGACTCCTCCGTCAGCAAGCGGTCCTCCGGTGTGAGGACGACCTCGGGAAAGCGGGATGCGATGTCCGCCGCATTGCCTTCCACCGGCAGCTGCTCGACTTTACGCACCCAGCGCACATTGGGGAAGGCGCGCAACTGCCATTCCACCGCCGGACCGAGGGCGCGGCTGGCCAGAATCTCGACCAGATACGGGTCGTTCACTTTCTTAACCGAGACAAACTGCAGCACAGCGGCCAGATCGCGCAATCCCTCACCTGCGGACGCACGCACCAGCGGTTGGGAGGCGTCGGCCAGCGGCGTGTAGTTGAGGCGCATTGCGCCGGCGACGTGGAGCAGTGCCAGTGCCGCCACCACCGCGAGGGCGGCGCCGCGTAAGGCCGAGGCGGCACTATGCCATTGCCAGAAAGCCACCATCAGTATCACCACCATCCCGATGGCCGCCAATGGTTGCCAGATGACGCCGTAGTGGCTCGCGTACATCATGAGCGTGGTGTAAGCGAAGGCAAAGACGATCCCGCACGCTGCCACCACAACCCCCTCGCGTTTCCAGTCGCCTTGCTGCCATACCCTCTCCGCCAGCTTCCCGAGTGCCAGGCCGGCCAGCAACGTCGCCGGCCACAGCACCAGCAGCACCTCGCCCGTGGAACGGCCGGGACGCAGCGCATCCAGCAATATCCCGCCGCAGAGCCACCACACCAGCAGCCAGTCGAGAGGACGGCGGCGCCCCGAGGCGATGCCCAGGCCGAACAGGGCGGCCAGCAGGGTGAGCGGCTCATAAAGGCCCAGCAACCATAAGGCGGGAGAGGCCGCGCCGCCGAGATAGGGAGTCACAGCCGCTTCTCCCGCTGTGGGGACGAAGCCGCGCGCCCACACCCCGATTTGGTCCACCGTCATCGCCAGGCCAGCGCGGTTGAGGAGCAGTCCGCTCGCCGCGGCGAAGGCGGCGAGCCAGATGGCGATCAGCGTGCCCCGTCGCGCTTGGATGGCGGAATGCCACCCGGCGATGATCTCGCCCCAACGCGGGCGAAGCGCACCGCGCTGTGCCAGCCAGAGCGCCCCGCCGAATGTCAGGAGCAGCACCACCACCGAGTACGCTAACGGCGCGGAGATCACCATAAGCACCAGACCAGCCACCACGGCGATCGCCCCTGAGCCACGCCGGGCATTCGCTCCGTTCTGCAGCTGGGCGACCCCGACCAACAGCAGCGCCGCGCCGGTGATGACGAGGATATCCCCGTTGAGAGTGCGCGACAGGTATGACGCCGCAGGAGAGAGGCACACCAGCATGCCTGCGCATAGGGCACCCACACGGCCCAGATAGCGGCGCAATCCTAGGGGCGAGAGCACCAGGAGCGCGCCCGCCAGCGCCGGTAGCAGCCGGGCGGTGAATTCGGTGGCGCCCCCCAGCGCAAAGGCGACAAGGTTGGTGGTCGCCAGGAGCGGACTGTAGGGCGCATGGGTGACCGGGAGCCCATGGTATAGCTGCCAGCTGACCAGCGCTTGAGCGGCTTCGCCATCCGCAAGGGGGCGCAGGCCCAAACCGGCCAGCCGCGTTGCGAGCGCCAACAGGGCCAGCGCAGCCCAGGCGATTATTTCCCGCGGGTCCATCGGCAGCGCATCTGCCATCGCAATCGGGCGCTCGACCGTCTCTGGGGGCATGCGTCCTGGAGGGAGCATATGCGATACACTGGCGGACGGATCGGGTATTGTGCTCATAAGCGAGAGCGTCATTCTCAATGTCGAAGCTCTAGGCCTTTTCGTGCGCTGCGTCCATGTCGTGCGCCGGCTGCTGATAGCGTCGGGCATAGAGTGTTGGGTCGCACTCTGCTCTGCGGCTGGGACACCCCTCTAGTGGACACAGCTGGCAGCTCTCAAAGGTGGTCGCGGCGGGGAAGATGATACCGGATACGGACTTGGTGGGGATCATGAGCATGTGATCGCTCAGCCGCACCCCGATGCGCTGGGGTGCCGTGTCCAATAGGCGGAACAAGGGCTTTTGCTGCCCCAGCGGCCAATCGGCCAGCGATCCGGGGTTCATCTGCGCGATGTGGCCGGGCTGATAATGGCTCACCAGGTGGTCGCGCATAAAGGCGATGGCGCTGCGCAGGGCGAACTCCTTGATTTGGTCGGCCCAATAACGATGCAAGATGCGATCCGAGATGCTTTCACTCCAATCTTCCAGCTCGCTGCCACATGTGGCTACGAAGGGGAAGACGCGGTGCGCGTGTTCCAGATTAACGCGCAACACCCGGCTGCGCAGTTCCACCCCATTAACGACGACGCTCTGATCCATATGCGCTTCCACACGGGCCAGGGCATAGGCTGCTTTGGGCCGGCCGACTGCCAGCGCCTGGGCGGCCAGCTGCTCGAGCTCCTTCAGGGCATCCTGGCGCTCGGCCACATGGAACTTCTGTGCCAGCTGGGCAAAGTCGATCTGCCAGGGTATGTCCTCTAAGATGTGTGGTTCCACAGCAGCTCGCTTTCACCGAAAATGGGGTGCATTTCATCTGGGGGGGCGAAGCGGGATTTAAACCGCGCCTAAACCGCGCCGCGCGCGTGAGCAAGCGGCCGGGATGCCGCAAACCGCGCCGCGCGCGTGAGCAAGCGGCCCAAACTGCTCCCTGACGGTCGCGGCGCGGACAACCGCCTTCACTTCGGGCTGCTGCCTCCATTCGCCCCCGCATTGAAATACACCGAAAATGGGTTGACGCGCACTTCCTTCATACTATAATGAGCCTGTGAACAGCTGGCAAATCACCCCAAGCGAGGAAATGCGCGCCGCAGAGCGGGAGCCGGGTCGCACCTACCAGGTGACTCTCCCGGTGTTTCAGGGCCCGCTGGATCTGCTGTTGCACCTGATCGAGCGCGAACAGCTGGATATCACCAAGGTGGCGCTTGCCCAGGTGACCGATCAATATCTGCAGTACATTGCCAACCTGAAAGAAGTCGATGCCGACCTGTTGAGCGATTTCCTGGTGATAGCGGCGAAACTGGTGCTCATCAAGTCGCAAGCTCTGTTGCCCAAGCCCCCGGTGGAGGCTGCACGCGCAGAAGAGGAAGATGTCGGCGAGCAGCTGGTGCGTCAGCTGCAGGTTTATCGGCAGTTTAAGCATGCGGCGCAAATGTTGGCCACCCGCGAAGCGCTCCCCTTGCGCAGCTATGTGCGCGTGGCCACCCCCAGGCTCCTGGAGCCGCATCTGGCGCCAGGTGAGGTCACTTTAGGAGATCTGGTCGCTGCCGCGCGCCGTGCTCTGGCGATCCGTTCCCCCGCTCCAGCGGTGGATCAGGTGGTGTCTCCCGTCGTGGTAACCATTGGGGAACGTATCGCGTTTATCCGCCGGCTTCTTGAGCGCCTTCCTCAGGTGACGTTTCGCTCTTTGGTGCGCATGGGCACCCAGCGCCTGGAGGTCATTGTGACGTTTATGGCATTGCTGGAGCTGATCAAACAAAACTTCGTGGAGGTGCAGCAGGAGGCACCCTTCGGGGAGATCGTCATCTGCCGTCGGCCGGATGCCCCATCGGTCGCCGATGAACATGATGCTTTGCCGCAGAGCGCTTCTCCCGTTGAAGTGGCCCCAGATGGTAGATGACCATGTCGGATGAGTCGGCGGCGATCGGGCAAGAGAAGAGGGTTGCGTGGGTGGTGGATGAGCGTTGTCATCTCTGTCGGCGTTGCCTGGCGCAACGTGCCTGTCGCGTCCGCGCCCTCATGCGCGTGGATGAAGACGAAGCGCCTGTGGTGGATGTCCATCGCTGCCGCGGGTGCTTATTGTGTGCCGTGGAATGCCCCTACGATGCTATTGTGCACACGTGATGCTCGTATGCCTCAGCCAGCGGTTGCGGGTTGCGAACCTGCGGGAGGTTTTGTGAAAGATATGTGCCGTGGTTCCAGGGCCTTTCAGTTTTCAGGGTGCTTCGACCATGGGATGGAGCAGCAGGCTTAATCCCCGATCCGAACGCGCCGCCAGTGCCCGCCAACCATCCGGAATGTAACGAAACCCCAGACGCCGGATGAGATTGAGCGCCACCGTGCGCACGCTGC
>JASFBB010000215.1:0-7115 GCA_036172345.1 Anaerolineae bacterium | reverse complement strand
ACATCAAGTTCCCAGCACCTCGAGATGCAGCTCCCCCATGCCTGAGATCAGCGTCTGCCCGGTATTCTCATCCACCTTCACTCGAAAGGTTGGATCCTCTTCCGTCAGCCTCTTGAGCGCATCAACCATTTTCTCCTGATCCGCTTTTGTCTTGGGTTCGATGGCGACTGAGATAACCGGCTCTGGGAACTTGATGTCCTCCAAGATGACCTGGCGACTGGGATCGCACAATGTGTCACCTGTGAAGGTGTTCTTAAGTCCTAAGATCGCCCCAATATCACCTGCCGAAAGCGTCGCGACCTCCTGACGTTGGTTGGCATGCATCTGGAGCAGTCGGCCCACCCGTTCTTTGACCCCCCGAGTGGCGTTGTACGTATTCGCTCCGCTGTGTATTACACCTGAGTAAACACGCACATAAGCCAGCCGCCCTACATAGGGGTCGGTCACGATCTTAAACGCCAATGCCGCGAAAGGTGCCCTGGGATCGGCGGGGCATTCAATCAGCTTCCCCGATTTTGGATCGGTGCCCACGATGGACGGTATATCCAAGGGTGAAGGCAGATAATCGATCACTGCATCCAACAGCGGTTGGATGCCTTTGTTGCGCAATGCCGATCCACACAGAACGGGCACCAATTTCCCCTGCAACGTAGCAGCCCGCAATGCCCCCCGTAATTCCTCAGGGGAGATCTCCTCTTCCAGCAGAAACTTCTCGGTGAGAGCTTCACTGACCTCTGTCTCCGCCACCTGTTCGATCAGTTTGTGGCGCAGATGCATCGCTTCGTCGCGCAACTTTGCGGGTATTTCATCCGAGACGACCATCTCCGTGCCCAATTCGTCTCGATAGGTGATCGACTTCATACCCACCAGATCGACGACCCCGACAAAGGAAGCTTCGACCCCGATGGGCAGTTGCACCAGCGCCGGTTGCGCGTGTAATCGATCTATGATCATCTGCACGGTACGATTCAGATCGGCGCCCACGCGGTCCATCTTATTGATAAAACAAATACGGGGGACATGGAAACGATCTGCCTGCCGCCACACCGTCTCAGATTGGGGCTCGACGCCGCTCACGGCATCGAAGATGACCACACCCCCATCCAGCACACGCAGCGAACGCTGCACTTCCGCCGTGAAGTCGATATGTCCCGGCGTGTCGATCAAGTTAATTTGATGATCGCGCCAAAAACAGGTCGTGGCAGCGGCCGTGATCGTGATGCCGCGTTCCCGTTCCTGTTCCATCCAATCCATGGTGGCCGTGCCCTCATGGACTTCCCCCATGCGGTGGATTTTCTGGGTATAGAAAAGGATGCGCTCCGATGCCGTGGTCTTCCCGGCGTCGATGTGCGCAATAATCCCTATATTCCTGACCCTTTCGAGGGCAATCTTATCCACCATATAGCACCAGAGATGCTACACCTGAAACTGAACGAATTATGATCGGCGATGACCACCATCGCCGAGATGTATGCCTATCGTGTCCCGATACAGTGAATAGACTACGAAATGCTACTACTCGCGGAGTAAACTACCAGCGATAGTGGGCAAATGCGCGGTTGGCCTCGGCCATACGATGGGTATCCTCCCTCTTCTTGACGGCAGCCCCCTGACCAGCGGCAGCGTCTATCAGTTCGGCCGCCACTTTCTCAGCCATAGACTTGCCAGGGCGCTGGCGCATGCTCTGCACCAACCAACGCAACGAGAGACTCAGCCGTCTCTCCGGACGCACTTCCATAGGGATTTGATACGTGGCACCACCCACGCGCCGCGGACGTACTTCTATCATGGGCATTGTGTTCTTCACCGCCGCCTCGAAGACCTCGAGAGGTGGTTTCTTCGTCCGCTGCTCAATAATGTCAAAGGCGTCATAGACGATGCGTAATGCCAAGCTCTTCTTCCCATTGCGCATGATTTTGTTACAAAAACGGGCAACCAATTCACTATTATATCTCACATCCGGTTTAACGGGACGACGTTCCGCACGAGTTCGTCGCGACATCCTTCATTCCCCCATCCTGTCGACAAGCATCGTTCACTTTGGCCGCTTGGCACCGTACTTGGAGCGCCCACGCTTGCGATTCTCGACGCCCGCTGCGTCCAGCGCGCCGCGCACGATATGGTACCGCACGCCCGGTAAATCTTTCACACGCCCACCACGCACCAGTACGACCGAATGTTCCTGGAGGTTATGCCCCTCGCCTGGAATATAAGCCGTCACCTCAATCCCGTTGGTCAGACGCACGCGTGCGATCTTGCGCAAGGCCGAGTTGGGCTTCTTCGGCGTCATCGTACGCACCTGCGTACACACACCCCGCTTCTGCGGTGCCCCCTCCGGCCGTGCGCGCAAACTGCCCTTCAACGCATTAAAGATATAGCGCAACGCCGGCGCTTTGCTTTTGCCACGCTTAGCAACCCGCTGTTTGCGAACAAGCTGATTGATAGTGGGCAAGGTTTCCTCCTTAAACTAAATGAGAAAAAAAACCATCCATAGCATAGATCGGTCATCTCAAGACGCAAAGCGCGACTTTACCACGGAAGATTCAAATCGTCAAATTTCAACGAGGGTAAAAAAAAAGACGCGCAGTATCTATGAGAGCTTTGGAAGGGATCGCTCGGCAAGCGCTAGCAGATGCAATTTATGGTGGACAACTCTCCTGCGCCCACCAAAGTGAATGTGGAGAAGAAACGGCGGAAGTAAGCAAGAAGCTCAACGAGATCCCGCCAATATCCCCTCTGCTCCTTGCTGACATCTACCCCTCCACAGGACTAGGGGAGATGAACTGGAAGCAACGTCACACGGGCTACTTCAGCTGCTCCCTCCGCCGGATCGTACAGGATCACCAAAGGAATATACAATCCCTCGAACAAAAGTTCGGATAATTCCAGGTCATACACATCTGTGATGTACTCGCCACTGCGCCATGCCGCGGTGGGATAGGCAAAATGCACCGGCACAGCATCCGCCTGAGCTACAAGGCGTTCCTCTTGGGCTAATAGACGAGCCGACACCTTTAAGTCACGTGAGGGCGGCGCCAGGACATGCCAGACTAAACGGAGCCGCACAGGCAGCGGTGCAGTATGAGCAGGCAGACGCACAATATCATAACCCCACAAAGCGATCTCCGGGGTGAGCACAGCCTCCATTTCATAGCGTGTTGCAGGTGCGAGACGCGGAGAATGCGCATACACCCGTATGAGCGGCCCCACAGCGCCCAACGACCAGCGCTCCGGGGCGCCCGCCAGTGAGCGGGTGAGGTAAACCGCAACACCCTGGTTTACCAGATCATTCACTGCGGCAAGACGTTCGCTCGGATCATCAACTGCTAGAGTGCGCACATCCTTGCGCAGCCCGTGCACACTCTGAAAGTAGCGCACTAGGGTTATCTCCCCCTGAATGCCCACAATGACAGCGCCTGGCTCCAAAGGCTGGCTCAACATATCCAACCCATAATCGTGGATAGCCCAATCGTTGGAGCGATCCATGTCCGTAAAGTTGCTATGGAGCAACAAGCCGCTTTGAGCCAGAGCCCCCAGCACGATCAATATACCAGCCGAAGAAGCGGCCGCTTTTGCCACCAGGTTCGGAGAGATAGTCCCCCAGAATTGCAGAAGATCTAGCAGACGGGTGACTCCATAACCCAACCAGAGCGCACAAATTAAAAAATTGGGGATGAAGAACACCTCGATATCCGCCACGCGATAGAACAGGTTAAAGCCAGCGTAACAGATAAACGCGAGCTCGGCGACGCCAAGCACATATCCTCGGTGTCTCTGCAGAAGGACCCCCACCAGAACGAGCAGCATACCCACCCAGCCGAATTGTTGAACAAACAAATTGAGATAAAAATTGGCACCGCGCTCAATGGAAAAGGGATTTTGGAAGATGAAACTTCCATATCCCCATGCTGTGACATGCCGCAAAAACCCTTCGATGGTGTTCGTGTAGCTGCCATCCAAGGAACCGACATGCCCGCGCAGCGGCAGGTACAGGTATAGCAGCCAAGGCGCGCACAACCACAAAAGATGTTTTGCTCTGGGCCGAGCCGAATGACGAACACGCCATAGGACCAGGAAAGCAGCCGGCAACAACAGCACAATGGTGCGGTGATGCGCCAGACCCAAGCCGAAGAGGCAGGCGAGCGCCGAGATGGAACGATCCAGTTTCGCATGCACTTTATGGGGACTCTCGTCCGCGGCGTGGGCCATATTGCCCATCCGCAGCAAGACCCACAGGAGGGCAGTGATCAGACAAGCATGCAAGGTATAGACTTCTGCGATCGTCGCCTGCGACCAGTGAACAGGAGAGATGGCCAGCGCGACCGCGCCTAGTATGGCACCCACGTCCGCGGCCCAGCTCCGTTCACGAGCAGCCAGTTGCAAGCCAGCTAGGTATACCAGGACCACTGTGGTCGCCCCCCAAAAGGCGCTCATCAGATTCACCCGAAAGGCGACTTCACCAAAGGGCAGCCGGGTGAACAGCCAACCCAGGAGCGTGAACAGGGGATAGCCTGTCGGATGAGCAACTCCCAAAAGGAATGTCACCAGCTGAAACTCGAGGCTGTCGTCAAATAGAGCTACGATCGAGGGTGCCAAGGTGGCGGTGTATAATGTCATAGTGGCAGCGAAAAGGCAGATCGCAATCGCAGTCTGACGCTTGGGAAGAGAAAGTGCTATCATACCTGGAGACCTCGGCGTCTATCATATCATTGCGGACGGGTGGCAGCAAGCGCTTTTGACTGCAGAGGGATTTCTTCCCTCTAACACAACTCTAATGTGTATCTAGTGCAAATCTAACACGGCCGCTCTAAGCTTTGCACAGTAGACGGGATAGGGATAGTTCTGGCTAATTATTACAAGGACTTGGCCTCCCCCCGGCTGGTATTAGGTGTTAAGGGGGTATATCCTGTGACCGGTGAGCCGATCCGGTGCTCAAATTGCATGATCATCATCCGGTGGCAACCGACCATCGTGAACGATCGGTTTTACTGTTGCACCGGGTGCGCGCAGGGGGGACCATGTACCTGTGACTACGAACACCTGCCAGGCCAAACACATGACTACCCTATTGTCCCGCACAAAGAGGGAGAATTGACTCATCGCTATGATCTGAGAGATCAGGAGGAACAGTAAAAATGGGAAAGATAGTAGGAATCGATCTAGGGACGACCAACAGCGTGGTCGCGGTCATGGAGGGAGGACAGCCGACTGTGATCCCGACCGCTGAGGGTGGACGCCTTTGTCCCTCGGTGGTGGCCTTTACGAAAAGTGGCGAGCGCCTGGTGGGCCAGACCGCCAAACGGCAAGCGGTGGTCAACCCGGAGAACACGCTCTACTCGGTCAAGCGACTCATCGGGCGGCGTTACTCCGAGACCGAGGTTGAGCGCAAGATGCTGGCCTACAAGGTGGTCGAAGGACCGGTGGGCGATGCGCGCATCTTCGTTCCGGTGATGGACCGCACCTACACGCCGCAGGAGATCAGCGCGATGGTGCTGGCCAAGCTCAAGGCGGACGCCGAAGCATATCTCGGCGAGCCGGTGACTCAGGCGGTCATCACCGTGCCGGCCTATTTCAACGACAGCCAGCGCCAGGCCACCAAGGATGCGGGCAAGATCGCCGGACTGGAAGTGTTGCGCATTATCAACGAGCCAACGGCAGCCGCGTTGGCCTATGGCCTGGATAAGAAGAAGAACGAGACCATTCTCGTATGGGACCTGGGCGGTGGCACGTTCGATGTGAGCTTGCTCGAGGTGGGTGACGGTGTGGTCGAGGTGAAAGCGACCAACGGTGACACCCACCTGGGTGGTGATGACTGGGATCAGCGCATCGTAGACTGGGTGGCGCAGGAGTTTCGCAAAGAACACGGCATTGACCTGCGTCAGGACCGCCAAGCCCTGCAACGCCTGAAGGAAGCAGCAGAGAAGGCGAAGATCGAGCTCAGCACGATGCTGGAGACCGAGATCAACTTGCCCTTCATCACCGCCGATGCCAGCGGTCCCAAGCACCTGCAGATGAAGCTGACACGCGCGAAATTCGAGCAGCTGACCGAAGACTTGGTGCGACGCTGCCGTGGGCCATTTGAGCGTGTGCTTGCCGATGCCAAGATCACCGCATCGCAAATTGATGAGGTGGTGTTGGTAGGCGGTGCGACCCGTATGCCGATGGTCCAGAACCTGGTGCGCGAGCTGACGGGTAAAGAACCGCACAAGGGTGTCAACCCAGACGAGGTGGTGGCCATCGGCGCAGCTATTCAAGCAGGCGTTCTGGGCGGCGAGGTCCGGGATGTGTTGTTGCTGGACGTCACACCGCTCTCCCTGGGCGTGGAGACGCTCGGCGGTGTGATGACCGTGCTCATCTCGCGCAACACCACGATCCCGACGCGCAAGTCGGAGATCTTCAGCACCGCTGAGGATGGGCAGACCGCTGTGGACATCAAGGTATATCAGGGCGAGCGCCCGATGGCGGCGGACAACATGCTGTTGGGGCAGTTCCGGCTGGATGGCATCCCACCCGCCCCGCGCGGCATCCCGCAGATCGAGGTGGTCTTTGACATCGATGCCAACGGCATTTTGAACGTCAGCGCGACGGACAAGGCGACCGGTCGCAATCAGAAGATCACCATCACGGCCAGCACCAACCTGGACCAGAAGGAGATCGAGCGGATGATCCGCGAGGCGGAGATGCACCGCGCTGAAGATGCACGCCGCAAGGAGCTGGCCGACACGCGCAACCAGGCCGATGCGCTCGCCTACCAGGTGGAGAAGAGCCTGAACGAGCTGGGCGACAAGGTGGACAGCGCGCTCCGTGCCGATCTGGAGGGCAAGATCAATGACGTGCGCGATGCCATCAAGTCGGACGACATCAATCGCATCAAGCGCACGATGCAGGCACTGCAACAAGCCAGCTTGAAGCTCGGGCAGATGATGTATGCCGGTCAACCGGGAGCAGCACCCGGCGGTGACGGCTCCGGAGCGGGTCGCACCACCAAGGAGCAACCCGGCCAGGAAGACGTGGTCGAAGGCGAGTTCACCGAGGCATAGGCAGTCTATTGCTCGGTCGGGGTGCGGAACGGAAAGATTGTGGATGACCCAGACGCCAGAGCAGCTGAGATCGGA
>JASFBB010000214.1:0-1924 GCA_036172345.1 Anaerolineae bacterium | reverse complement strand
TCGCGCGCATGTCGTCCAGGGTGAGCTGCTCGATCTTGTTGATCTCGTGCGACGTGCGGAAGCCGTCGAAGAAGTGCAAGAAGGGGACGCGCGCCTTGAGCGTCGCCGCATGGGCGATCATCGCCATATCCTGCGCTTCCTGCACCGAGGATGAGGCGAGCAATGCGAAGCCGGTGCTGCGCGCGGCCATCACGTCCGAGTGATCGCCGAAGATGGAGAGGGCGTGGGTGGCCAGCGTGCGCGCCGAGACATGGAACACGGTGGGGGTCAGCTCGCCGGCGATCTTGAACATATTGGGGATCATCAACAGCAAGCCCTGCGAGGCGGTGAAGGTGGTACACAGGCTGCCAGTCTGCAGGGCGCCGTGCACCGCGCCCGCGGCGCCGCCTTCGGACTGCATTTCGATCACCAACGGCACAGTGCCCCAGATGTTCGGTTCTCCTTGTGCCGACCATGTGTCAGCCCACTCGCCCATCGGAGAGGACGGCGTGATAGGATAGATCGCGATGACCTCACTGACATGATGGGCTACATAAGCGGTTGCCTCATTGCCGTCCGCTGTGATCATTTTGCGGGTCATGGTACTCTTTACCTCCAAAAATTTTTTGTCCGTTCTTCAAGCAGGTTTTTGGCCTGGGCACGCACCCAGGCCAGGTCCATGATAATTATGCCAGAGATCGGCGCTCGGAGCAAGTTTAAGGGGATGTAGCGCAATGAGGGGAGCTCATCCCACCACGCCGCGAGCGTAGGGGAGCGGAGGTTTTGTCCCATATTCTCCGCGTTCACCTCGTGCTCGGCATTGGCGCAATGCTAGGGCAAGCCTTGTCGCGAATCTCCCACAGAGGAAAGATGCGCCGACAGCAACGAGATGCCGTCGCGCAACACGTGGCGGTAGAAAAGGCTCTGCCGCGCCGCAAGCGCCTGCCAGCCGGCGAGACTCATCGCCCGGATGGAGAGCAACACCCCATAAGTCAGCCAGATGTCAAACGCCAACCCGCGCGCCTCGCTCAGCTCTTGGGCGCTCGGGCTCTCCAGGATCACCAGAACGTCCACATCCGAGTCGGGGTGCACGTCACCGCGTGCCCGAGAACCGAACAGGAGAACATCTCGCAGCCGGGCGCCGTGGCGCGCGTGCAGCGCGTGCACATAAGCTTGCAGGGCAGCGACTTCTGCCGAGGAAAGCTCAGGTCTGCTCATCGGTGCTTTCCTCAGCGATCGGGGGAGGAGTCGTCAGCATTTCCAAGATGCGCTGGACGAAATCTTCAGCGTCCGCGATCAATCGGGAGGCAGAGGCCTCATCGAGATCCGGATAGGGTGCATAATCGCTGTCCAAACGCATCTCGAATGCCTCATGGAGCATACGACCGTAGCGCGGTTCGATGAGGCCGGGCCTGACAAAATGTTCACCGAACGCGGCGATAAGACCTTGATGTTTGCTGCGCCATAGGCCGTGGCTGCCCAGAAGGGCAGTGGCAGCATAGAACATTGCGTAGTAGGCACGCGACACCGCTGCACGCAGGTGGCCTAGACGCAGGTTGTCTTGCGCGGCGACGATTTCTTCGTGTGCCGCGTTCAGGTAGTGCCGGGTTTCCGCATCGCTCATCCGCTCAGCCATAACGCTTATTTTAGATGATTCGTGCCTCTCCAGCAACAGGTTGTGCAGATCGGTGCGTTTCTTAGGGGGTGAAGCGCCGCTGATACGGGCGGCCGGCCCGGTCGCCCCTACGCGCGCGGGGAGGAAGAACGCCGGCGGGCCAAAGCCCGCGGCTGGTGACACAAGTCGGCTCAAAGCCGAGTGGGTCTGGCGGCAGCCAGCCCGTCAGGGCTTGGGAGACCAGCCCAGGGCTTCCGCCCTGCGATGGCTATCCCGCCACCATAGCCCTCCCAGCGCGCGGGAAATGTAGGGGCACGGCATGAGATCGGA
>JASFBB010000213.1:0-10304 GCA_036172345.1 Anaerolineae bacterium | reverse complement strand
GATTAGAGGAAACCACTTTCCTTATCCCCTCCTCGCTGCGCAGCACTCGGGTGTACACCACGCTGAAGATGAGCAGGAACACAAACGTGGCGAACGCCAACGCATAGCCCTTGCCGAAGGTCAGCGAACGAAACGCCAGCTTGTACAGGTAGGTGACCGAATTATCGGTGCGGAAGAAGGGGTTGCCCTGCGTCATCGGCCAGATGACATTAAACGAGCGGAAGGCCCAGATAATCGAGAGGAGTGTCACGATGGTGGTGATGCGCTTCAGCTGCGGCAGCGTCATATCCCAGAACTCGTGCCATGCGTTGGCGCCGTCCATCTTGGCGGCATCATAGATGTGGGGTGGGATGGACTGCAATCCGGCCAGGAACATGATCGTCATAAAGGGAATGGAAGACCACACTTCCACGAATATGACACAGATGAAAGCCAAGACCGGGTCGCTGAGCCAGGCGGTGCGCGCTTGGGTGATGTTCAGCGTGTTCAACACGTAATTCAGCGCGCCCAATTGATCGTGGAAGATCCAGCGCCATGTCATAGCGGATATGGCAAGTGGCGCAGCCCACGGCATCAACAGAAGCGCACGCGCCAGTGCCGCGCCCGGGAACCTTTGGTTGAGGATGAGTGCCAGGGGAAGCGAGAGCACCACCGTGAGCGTCACCGAACCGAAGACGAAAATGACCGTTTGGATCGTGATGTTCAGGATATATTTGTCGCGGATAAGGTCGCGGAAATTGATCAATGCCCCGAACTCGACCGCGCGCCCCACCGTGTCCGTCTTGGCGAAGGCGCCGATCATCGTATTGACCAGCGGATAGACGACCAGGGCAGCAAAGCACAGAATGCTGGGAACGAGGAGGAGATAAGGAAAGTGGTTTCCTCTAATCTCGCGCGCGATGCTCCGCCAGAGATTTTCGTGTGAGACCTCAGCACCTGATACGGCCGCTTCTGCTGTTACTGCCATTGCATCTCCTGTTTTTTTACGACATTTGAACCTTCTGGCCTACGAGCGCGGAGACGGATCCGTCTCCGCGCTCTGCAACAAATCCCTTATGCCAGGAAGTTGGTGTGCTTCTAGAAGCCATTGGCCGCGTCGATCATCGCCGCGCTGCTCTTGCATGCCTCTTCCGCGGTGATCTCGCCAGCCACTGCGCGCGCTACTTCTGTCTCGAAGCCCAGGTTCAGCGTCTGGTAGTAGTTCTCCGGCCATGGCGTCTCGTAGACGTTGTGTGCCGTCTCCAGCGATTTCACGAAGAACTTCTCCACGTCGCTGACGGCATACTCCGGATCCATGCCCACGTCGATGCGCTCGGGGATGACGCCGCGCTGCTTGGCAAAGGCCAACCGGTTCTCCTTGCTGAACAGGAACTCCAGCACCTTAGCGGCATGCTTAGGGTATTTGGTCTGCTTGAAGATGATCAACGCATCGGGCCAGAACCCGGTCGCCGGTTTCATGCCCGCCGTCTTCACCGGTGGCATCGTCAGACCGTAGACCATATCTGGCGCGTTGTTCTTCAGCAGGGTGGGGAACCAAGAACCGGTGATCAGCATGGAAAGCTTGCCGGCGTAGAAGAGGGGCTGCAACTCCTCATCACGGCCGGCGGTGGTGTAATCCTCGTTGGTGATCTTGTATTTCTGGGTCAGATCGACGCACCACTGCGTGGCTTCGATGGCCTCCGGTTCGGCCAGGCGAGAACGCCCGTCTTCCTTCCAGATGCTCAGGTTGCCGTCGCCGCCGATGACGCCGAACCAGGCGTACCACCAATAGTCCAGACTGTCCGACTTGAGCGAGAAGGTCTGCCCATAACCGATCATGTCGGGCGGGTTGTGCAACGCTTTGCCCGCTGCGATCACGTTGTCCCAGGTCTCCGGCGCGTTCAGCCCTTTCTCATCGAAGAGGTCCTTGCGGTAGTACATCGCCCGTGGGTCAAGGAAGTAGGGCATGCCCACCAGCTGTCCCTTCTTGTTGGTGAACGCCTTGATGCTGGAGGGCTGGAAGTTGGCCAGGAATTCCTTGGACAGAAGATCATCCAGGGGGAGCACCTCGCCGATGGCATCCCACTCACCCAACCACTGCGCGCTCACGTTGCACAGGTCCGGGGGTTGTCCGCCGCTGATCTGTGTCACCAGCACATCGTGGCCCTGACCCCAGCTCACCACGTCCAGCTTCAGCTCGATCTCGTCCTGGCTGGCGTTGAAGGCGTCGACCACTGCCTGCGTGTCCGGCTTCATATTCTCGTCGTAGTCCATCACCATCAGGCGCAAGCTGACCTTCTCGGCGGCGGGGGGCACCACGCTAGGGGTTTCGAACGTGTGGGATTGGGAGGCAGCTGCCGGCGCGACGTACGCTGCGGTTGCCAGCCCGGCGCCAGTGAGCGCCATCAAACGCAACATTTCACGCCGATTCATCATTCTTTGTGCCTTCATTTGCTTCTCTCCTTCCTTGGAATACATTGTGAACACTCACTTAAGCCACAACAACAATATAAGGCAGAATCACCTTACTGACCGAGGACGAATCACCTCCTTTCAGCATGGAATAAATTTTGCCCTTAATATACAGCTTCATTGCAGTCGCGTCAATAGAATACGGGTGTTCTCGCAGATCAAATCCTCGGCATGCTCGGTGAAAGGAGATCCAGAGGCCACATCAGTGGCATAGCCGCCTTCTGCGCTCGCCTTCTCAGTGGCGATGTAACCCAGATAACCGTTCGCCAACGCGATGACATACAAGTGTAGGTCAGACACGAGTGCTTTCATCCGCCGCCCGATCTCGGTGAACGGTTCACCTGGGATGGTCACAAAGACGGCTTTGCCCAGGCGGATACCCACCAGCTCAAAATCGGCACTCAGTTCGCTGCGGTGGACATGCTTCAGGATGAACTCCGCTTTGATCTCGTCGGAGATGCCGTCGCGCAGGGTCACCGCTTCCCGCGGTCCGCGGGCGACGACTTCCTCTGCCCAGGCGATCACCTCCGGCGCCACCTTGCGATAGGGCATCAAGAAAGTGCGACGAGCGCTGCGGATCACGGGTTGTCGCTCCATCTCCTGGATGCCGGCGCAGACCTGCAGGACGGCGCGGCCCAGCGCCCGTCCGCGTCGTTCCACCCCGACGAAGTCGCGATCCACAAAGCCCTCGATATCGACGCTCCCTTGGGCGCCGTTGGTGAAAAGGGCGACACCTCCTAGAGAGCGTTCGATCATGTCGGCGGCATAGCCGGGAAAATCGGCGGTGATGGTGAAATTGTCGCCGGGGAGTGAATTGGGATGGCAGGCATAGTTGAAGAGCACCGCGATCGTGTCGCCGTTCAGCGCGGCGATGCGCACCACCCCTAATTCCGGATCCCCCTCCTCGGCAGGCCCCACGATCTGGTCCGCCGGAAACTCCTCCCAGTTCATCACAATGCGCCCGTCGCGCGTCCACAGCCGCCGATACTGGCTGATGGTCGTCTCCGCGCCGCGGCCGACCCCCAGCTGCGCTGGCTGCAGCCGCCCCGCCGCTTCCTGGCTCACCCGCACCAGCCGTTCCGCCAGCTCCCGCATATATTGTGGGTCGATTCGCTCCACTGGATCGAACAGAGCGAGCATCATGGGGCCGGAGTGGTTGTGGCTGCACGCGACCACCACGCGCTCGAAGTGGCTGCCGATTGCCTCGGCGATGTGCGTGCGCACGTCGCGCGCATACTCGTTTGGCATGCCGATCAGATCACACGTCACCAGGCAGATGCGCTCCCGCCCCTGTTCGATCACCAGTGCGCGCGCATACAGAGGGTCATGGATGGCGTTCGACGGCCGGTCGCGCGGGATGCCCTCCAGCCAGCAGCCAACCGGTGGCGTGATGTCCACCTTAGCGGCTCCCGCGCGGAATTCGACTCCGTTGTTCATGGGTCCTGTCCCCTTTCATCGCGTAGTTTCGGTCCTCCTTCAAGCCGCGACCGTGAGTGAGCGGTTGTCACGGCCGCTTGCTCACGCGCGCGGCTCGGTTCAATGTATCCGAGCCGCGACCACTATCCGAGCCGCGACCGTGAGGGAGCGGTTGTCACGGCCGCTTGCTTACGCGCGCGGCTCGGTTTGGGCCGCTTGCTTACGCGCGCGGCTCGGTTGCGCGCGGCTCGGTTACACGCGCGGCGCGGTTTGGGCCGCTTGCTTACGCGCGCGGCTCGGTTGCGCGCGCGGCGCGGTTTGGGCCGCTTGCTTACGCGCGCGGCTCGGTTGCGCGCGGCTCGGTTACACGCGCGGCGCGGCTCGGTTTAGCCCCTCTGAAAATCCTCACCCCCTCCTTCCACCAACCCATATTCGTCATAACGGCCGTATCGTTCGGCGGCTGCTACCAGCGCTTCGGTGCTGGCGGCCGGCGTGGTCGCACCAATGGTACACCCGGAGCTCAAGATGAACCAGCCACGGCGGCCCATCGCTTGGATAGCCAGGCGTGCCGCGCGCTCCACCTGCTCCGGTGTGCCGGTCGCCATCAAGGTGGTGTCCACATTGCCGATCAACACACTGCGCCCCATGGTGACCTCGCGGCAGCGCGCCATGTCCACCTTGGAGTCCGTCTGGAGCATCGCAGCCCCTGTGTCCGCCAGGTCGCCCATAATGCGCGTGGCATTGCCGCACACGTGGATGCACAAAGGGATGCCGCGCGCCTTCAAGTCCTGCACCAGGCGTCTCTCGTAGGGGAAGGCAAATTGCCGATAGACGCGTGGCGATGAGAGATCCGGTCCGGCCAGGGGTTCCCCGATCTGGGTGAAATCGGCGCCGGCATCGGCCTGCGCGAGTGCCAGGCGACGGCATTGTTCCGTGGTGAACTCCAGCAGGCGATGCACCGCGTCCCACTGCTCGGGGTCCACCGTCGCCAGCAGGAAGGTTTCCATGCCCACCAGCATAGCAGCCAGATTGAAGGGTCCCTGATCCGCTTCGCCCAGCACGCACGCCCGCCCCTTGAGCGCACGCCCAATCAGGCGGGTGGCCTCTAGTAAGGCCGGCAATGTCCCATCGCGGGTGGGGTCAATCGGCTCGAGCTTGTCCACGTCTTCCAGGCGTTGGATGGCCGGCCCGAGCAGGCGTGGTGGCTGGTCTTTGGGGTACTCGACTGCACACCCCAACGCACCCGCTGCCGCCACGGTGCCATTCTCGACGTCCACAATGTCATAGCGAAAGCGTTCCCAGGCGGCGATTTGTGCCTCGGCCATCAGCCGTGGATTACGGCAAAACTCATCCAGTGCGAAGCCGGCCAGGTGGGCTGTGTTTTGGAAGTTCTGTGCCATCACCGGCACGCGGTCCGGGAGCTCGCCCGCCAGCACACGATAGACGCGCTCAGGCGATGTCATACGTTCCATTGCGGCATCTCCCCTCAGTGTTGTTGTTCATCCGCTCGATAGACGATCTCTCCATCAAGGATGGTCATCTGGAGGTTAAGTTCGCGGTCCAACAAGATGATATTGGCCCGCATGCCAGTGTCAAGAGTCCCTTGGTCGCTCAGGCCGAGCATGCGTGCCGGGGTGCGTGCGCAGAGCACCGAAGCCTCGGGGATTGAGAGACCGAAGCGGCGCACGGCATTCTGAAAACAACGCAGCTGGGTCATCGCACTGCCCGAGAGCGCGTCATCTGGGATGCGCCGCACGCCGCGGTCTGGGGTCACTTCGACCCGCGCCCCTTCGTACAATCCATCGTAGACGCCGGGTGGGCTGCCGGCGCCCAGCACGCTGTCGGTGATCAACGCGACGCGTTCCAACCCCTTGCAGCGGAGGGTCTTCTCCACCAGCAGAGGATGCACATGGACCCCATCCGGGATGATTTCCACCGTCAGGCGCTCCTCCACCAGGATGTAATCGGTGAGGCCAACGGGATAGACGCCGGGATCGGTCATAGGGGGCACGTCGAAGGTGTCGTAGAAGTGGGTCACCAAGCTGAGCCCTGCGTCCACCACACGCCGCGCCTGTTCGATGGTGGCGGAGCTGTGCGCCAGGCTGGTGATGATGCCGTGATCGGCGGCCCAGCGTACGAACGTCTCGGCGCCCGGCAGCTCCGGAGAGACATCCCAGATGCGGATGAACCCCTCGCCCGCCTCGAAGAGTGCCTGCGTGGTCTCCCGGCGGATGGGCCGCCGGGCAGAGGTCAATCCCGCACCCGCCTTCGCCACATAAGGGAACTCGAGGCGAAAACCCAACAGGTTGGGAGTGCGCCGGAAGCGGTCGGTTTCCTCTAGACCACGGCGCATGCTCCAGATGAGCTCCTCCGGCGCCGCGAACAGTGTGGGCACACAGGCGGTAACGCCCTGCGCCAGCTGCAGGTGGGCATAGCGCAGCCAGTCGCCCCTCTGCGGCATAGCGTCTTGGATGCCATGCGTGTGCAGGTCGATGAGGCCGGGCAGGACGTAGCAGTCGGCCGCGTCGATGACCGGCTCGCCGGGCCGTTCATCGATGGCTAGGGCAATCTCCCCGATCGTCTTCCCTGCAAGCCGCAGCGAGCTCTTTCGCAGTTGGTCGCCTAAGAGTGCAATGCCATCCTTGATCAGCATGGGTGCTCAGCCTGTCCTCACAGAAAGGCGTTCTCTGATAGAAAAGCGCCTCACCGCTGATTCCCAACGGCGATGGAGGTGGCATCCGGTGCATTTCATTTTAGGGGGCGGGAGTCCAAACCGAACCGCGCGCATGAGCAAGCGGCGCAACTCCAGACCGCTCTGCCTCCATTCGCCTCCGATTTTGAAATGCGCCCGGCAGCAGCGCTCTGTCCTCAAGGCACCAGCACCGCCTTGATGACCTTCTCATTGCCGTCCGCGTTCATGCGGAAGATGCGCTCGGCCTCGGCGAAGCCAAAGGTGTGGGTGATCAGCTTGGAGGCATCCACCAGCCCCTCGCGAAGCAGCCGGATGGCGACCGGGAACTTAATGCCGGGCTCGGCGAAGGTGGGGCGCAATGTCACTTTGTTGAAGATCAGCTCGTTCACATCCAGCTCGACGGTGCTCTGCCCGCCCAAGTTGATACCAATGAAGGATACGATGCTGCCGAAGGCGGTCATCCTCACCGCGGAGGGCAACGTCTTGGGCGGCGCGGTGACGATGACACGGTCGGCACCGTTGGGGAATATCGAGCGCACCTTTTCCACGGGATCGTTGTCCGCCGCATAGATCAAGTAGTCCGCTCCCAGGTCGACGCCGGCGTTCATGCGGGCCACCTCGCGGGGGCTTTGGGCCGAGTAACCCACCAACGCCACTTTGGCAGCGCCTTGCAAGCGCGCCACGCGCACGCACATCAGCCCGATCGGGCCGGGCCCGTAGACCACCACGTTGCCTCCCAGCGGGATCTCGCTGTGGAGCACGGTGTTAAGAGCCACCGCCAACGGCTCGGTCAGCGAGGCGGTCACGTAGTCCATGCCGTCGAAGCGGTTGAGCAGGTGTTCGCTCACCGCCATATACTCGGCCATGCCGGGCTGGCCCTTCAAGTTGTAATTGTTGCGACAGCGGTACGCCTCGCCGTTCTTGCAGTGCTCGCAGACACCGCACATGCCCACATCTTCTACGATGACCTTGTCGCCCACCTGATAATTGGTGACCCCTTTGCCCAGCTCAACCACCTCGGCGGCGATTTCGTGGCCAAGGGGCATAAAATCCTCCTCCCAATCCTGAGCAAAATGCATGTCGGTGCCGCACAATCCACAGGCATGGACCTTGACGAGCACCTCGCCCTCGGCGGGCTTGGGGATCTCCAGGTCGCGGATGTCAAAGTTAAATGGTTTCTTGGCGAAAATCGCTTTCACGTCGGTGCTCCTTTCCTAGAAGATCGTCACCGGGGAGCTTGCCGATGGCGTTTGGAAGCGATGTGCGGCAAGCTCCCCACCCCTATGAACCGGGAACGCCTCAGGCGGCCATGAAAATGGACCCTCGGTAGTGCGCTACGATCGGGTCATCCTTGTGCTTCACCACCACGTCGAGGTTGTTGAACACCTTGCGGAACGCTTCGGCGTACATGTCGAGCAGCTGGGTGTCGTTGGGTGGGTTGGTGCCGACGATGACCGTGTAATCGTCGCACAGTCGTGAAGCCACCGGATAATCCTCGCCGCGGTAGGTGATTTCCTTGCCGTAGAAGTGGCATGTCCACGGACAGCCGCGCGAACCGTAGCCCATCTTGGTCTGGAAGAGGTCCTGCGCCGGCACCGGCATGATCTGCCACTGACCCACGCCCACGCCTTCCATATGCAGTGCCTTCTCCAACGCGATGCGGAACTCACGCGGCGAGAGGTCGACGCCCGCCTTCTTGGGGTCGAAGCGCACCACATACATCCAGTAGACGTGGGTGCGGTCGGGGGGCACATAAGGCGTCGTCACCCATTCGTACTCTTTCAGGATCTCGGTCAGGTAGGCGCAATTCTTCTGGCGGATGGCGTTGTTGGCATCCAACCGCTTGAGCTGCGCGCGTGTGAAGGCAGCGGTGAACTCCTGCATGCGGTACATGTAGCCGAGGATCGAGGCGTTGTAGACGCGCAGCTTGGTCTCGTCGTCGATTTCATCGCCGAACATGCGCAACATGTCACCGCGCATCGCCCAGTAATCGTCATCGGTCATGAAGAAGCCGCCCTCGGCACCGCACAGATTCTTGGAGCTGTTCAGGCTGAAAGCGGCAAAATCGCCGATGGCACCCGCCTTCTTGCCCTTATAGGTAGCGCCGTGCGCCTGGCAGGCATCTTCGATGACGATCAAGTTGTGCTTACGCGCGATGGCCATGATCTCGTCCATATCGGCGGGCAGGCCATGCAAATGCACCGGGATGATCGCCTTGGTGCGCTCGGTGATCTTTTCCTCGATCAGCTTGGGGTCGATAGTGTAAGTGCGCTCGTCGATGTCGACGAAAACCGGGATGGCATTGGCGTGCAGCACACACGAGGCCGAAGCCAGGAAGGTGTAAGCGGGCACGATCACCTCGTCGCCCGGCCCGATGCCGGCAGCCGCCAGGGACATGTGCAACGCGGCGGTGCCGCTGTTGGTGGCTAGGCAGTGTTTGCGACCGATGTACTCCGCCCATTCTTTCTGGAGCGCCACGGTTTCAGGTCCGCCGGCGCCGCACAGAATCTGGTTGTCAAAGACGCGCAGCAATGCCTCACGATCGGTATCATCAAGCGGCGGCCATGGTTTGATCGCGTTCTCCGGTACAGTGCGTGGACCTCCATCAATGGCCAATTTCTGAGTCATTCTCTAGTCTCCTTTCCTTCCCTTCTTGTGAATGGTTGGATAAATGATTGCTTGTGTTGAGGTGGCGTGTGAGCACGTTGAAGAAGGCGACGGGAGTCTCGGCCATGACCACCACGGCTGGCTTGTTTCCCGTGCATACATATCGGTGGGGAATGCTCGCCGGATAGCGCATGCTGTCCCCCTTCTCCAGATGGTAGGGTGTGTCGTTGAGATAAACGGTGAGGTTGCCTTCCAGCACCAGGAGCGCTTCTTCGCCCGGGTGGCTGTAGACCGGGCTGTTTTCCAGCTCCAAGGGGCCAATGCGCAGGATGCTGAACTCCAGCTGCCCCGACAGGGTAGGGGTCAGGCTCTCATAGACCTGGTTCTCTTTAGGGAAGGTGATGCGGCGGCGCTCCTTGCGGCGCACCACCGGGTAGTAGTCCAGCTCAGCCACGTGGGCCACCCCTGGCGCGCGCTGAGCGGCGGAGGAATCCAGTAGCTGGCCGACCGGCACCTCCAGGGCATTGGCGATGCGCACCAGCACATCCAATGAGGGCACGGTGCTGCCGCGTTCGATTTGGGAGATGAGCCCTCGGGTGACGTTGCACCTTCGTGCCAGCTCACTGCCGGTCACCTGGCGTTGCAGCCGCAGGCTGCGGATGGTCTGCCCCAGCCCTTTGAATTCCATGCTCAACCCTGTTGTCTTGTTTAGTTATATTATACAACGTTTAGCAAAACTTGTCAAGCCCTGCCAGGGGCAAGGGATGCGTCATTTCTAGGGAGACACGAGTGGAACGCGGTTGTAAGCCGCGATTAACATCGCCCCATAAAGGTGGGAGCAAGCAGTTTGAGCTCCTCCTGGGCATATGCCCAGATAATCGCCTGGGCTTCCTTATGCCCCTCCTCATTGTGGGTAGAAATAGACTGAGACGTTTTTCAACACCCTCCACCCTCGCGCTTGCCTCCCCGGACAAAATGTCATATAATTGGGGTAGTACAGTTGTGATATCTTCGCCACCCTAGCTCAATCGGCAGAGCAGCCGCTTCGTAAGCGGCGGGTTATCGGTTCGAGTCCGATGGGTGGCTTGTATACCATAGGGCTCATTTGGCCGCCCCAGGATTAACGCCCTAAGTGAGT
>JASFBB010000212.1:0-17463 GCA_036172345.1 Anaerolineae bacterium | reverse complement strand
GTGCTTGATAGGCGTTCTGCTCCACCAGCAGAATGGTGACCCCTTGTGCACGCAGCTGCTGGATCACCTCGAAGATGGTGTCCACCAGCATGGGCGCCAGTCCCAGCGACGGTTCGTCTAACAACAGCACCTTGGGGCGGCTCATCAAAGCTCGTGCGATGGCCAACATCTGCTGTTCACCCCCGGAAAGAGTGCCGGCCAGTTGGCGTCGCCGCGCGGCCAGGATGGGGAAAAGCTCTTGCACCCATGCCAGATCACGCGCCACTTGATCGCGATCCTGGCGGTGATAAGCGCCCATGAGCAGGTTCTCCATCACCGTCAGCCCGGTAAAAATCTGCCGTCCTTCTGGACAATGGGAGATGCCACGTCGCACGATTTCGTGGGGTGCAAGGTGGGTGATGTCCTGCCCTTGAAAACGCACCGTGCCACGACGTGGCCGGAGAATGCCGGAGATGGTGAGCAAAGTGGTGGTTTTGCCGGCACCGTTGGAGCCAACGATGGTTACCAGCTCACCTCTATCCACCTGCAACGAGATGCCCTTCAAGGCCTGGATACTGTCATAATAGACGGACAGATTCTCGACTTCCAGCAGCATGGCGCGCCAACCCTTTCTGCTATGCGCGCTGTAACAGAGTGCTCATCGGCTGGCTATGGCCCAGATACGCTTCAATGACACGCGGATGGACTTGGATCTCCGCCGGTGTTCCCTCAGCGATCACCTCTCCATAGTTGAGCGTTTGGATACGCTGGCAGATCCCCATGATCACCCGCATATCGTGCTCGATAAGAATGATAGTTAGATCAAATTCCTTATGAATATGGTTGATGAGCGCCATAAGTTCTTCCTTTTCGCTGGGGTTCATGCCAGCAGCCGGTTCGTCCAATAGCAGTAGACTCGGGCGGGTAGCCAGTGCGGTGGCGATCTCTAGGCGGCGTTGATGTCCGAAGGACAAGCTCTGGGCCTGACTTGCCCACAAATGGTCCAAATCGAATAGCTCCAGCAAGTGCATCGCCTCATCCGCCAGTCGGCGTTCTCGCTCAAGAAATCTGGGCAACGATAAAATAGTCTCACCCAGCCCGGCACGGATGTGCATTTGGAGGCCCAGCATCACATTCTCAAGCACCGACAACGCGCGAAAGAGGCGGATGTTCTGGAACGTGCGTGCGATACCCATCCGGGCAATCTCGTGAGGAGGTCGCCCGACGATATCGTCCCCCTTGAAGCGTATCCACCCACGTGTCGGGGCGAGCACGCCGGTAATCAGGTTGAAAACCGTGGTTTTGCCGGCTCCGTTAGGCCCGATGATCCCCAGAATTTCACCTTTGGATATGCGTACGTGATAATTGTTGACTGCCAGCAAGCCTTTAAAAGCTTTGGTCAGACCCTCTGCCTCAAGCAAGACAGGCCTTTCTACAGTAGTCATAGTGCTCATAAGGCTTTCCCAAATTACGTTATCACCTCTGGACTCGGTACTATCAATCTACTGTCAATGTCTTGCTCAGGTTACGTGGATAATCGGGATCCAGTCCGCGCCGTACGCTGGCGTGGTACGCGGCGAGCTGGAGCGGGAGCGTTGCCAAGATGGGGTTTATCCATTGGCCTGCCGTAGGCAGAGGGAAATAGGCATGTACGTTTTTGCGCAGCCGTTCATCTTCCTCCGCCATAGCGATGGCAACCCCTCCACGACATGTAACCTCATTGATGTGGTTGATCATCATATCCACGTCATCCGGGCCCGTGATGAAAACCACCGGATAGCCGGGAGAGATGGCTGACAGGGGCCCATGCTTGAATTCAGCGCTGAATATGCCCTCGCAGTGCATATACGTGAGCTCCTTCAGTTTGAGGGCGCCTTCCAACGCAATGGGATAGGTGATGCCGTAACCTAGATAATACATGTCCCCCATTGCCATCAGAGGAGCAAGGATGTCATCCATCTGACGTTCTGAGTGCTCCAGGGTGTCTTCCAGCAAGGCCGGCAACCGTTGTAGCGGGGACACATCCAGGCCGGCCAACCGCTGCGCCAGGTAAAGGAAAAGAACGCACTCGTTCACAAAGGTCTTAGTGGCCGCTACGCTGAACTCGTATCCGCAATGGAGAAGCAGATTGATTTCCGTAGCGCTCATCAAGCTGGAACTTTCGAGATTGGTGACGCCGAGCATGCGCATCCCCTTGCTGCGCGCCAACTGTACCGCGTTCATCACGTCTTTCGTCTCACCGCTTTGGCTGACGAAGACCACAGCCGTATCAGCGCTCAAGCCGGGTGCATACTGTTCGATAAATTGGGCGGGCAATGCTGGGATCACCAGTTTGCCGGACAAGCGGCTCAAGTAGTAACTCCCCAGCAGACAGGCATGAAAGCTGCTACCACTGCCCACCAGAAAGACAGAAGGGGCGACGCGCAGGGCGTCGAGAAAGCGCGTTGTTCCGGTGTCTTCGTTCAGCCGGTGCAAGAGCTGTTCCACTGCACGCGGTTGCTCATAAATCTCCTTGAGGATGAAATGGGGAAAATCACCCTTGTCGGCAATGGGCACCTCCCCTTCGAAGACCTCCGGTGCACGCTCAACAAGCACCCCATCGCTGACGCGATGCAGTTCAACTTCGTGCGGCCGCAGGATGACAATCTCGCCATCGTGAATGCGCAAGAAACGGCGCGTGAGGGGAAGAATGGAATGCAAATCGGAAGAGCAACACGTGAACCCTTCACCGATTCCCACCACTAGACCAGAGCCTTTTTTGATAGCATATAGCTGGTCGTCATCGCGATGGGTGATCACGAAGGCGTAGTCCCCTTCCAGGTCGGCATAAGCGCGTCGGATCGCTTCTACCATGTCGCAACCGCGGTCGAAATGGCGTTCCACGGCGTGGATGCACGTCTCTCCATCATTTTCACCGCGCACTGTATGTCCCTCGCTGGTGAACAGCTCGCGCATCTGTACGTTGTTGATGATATTGCCATTGTGTGCGCCCACCATGTCGCCGTCACAATCGAGATGGGGTTGTGCGTTGCGCCGTGCCAGCTCGCCAAAAGTAGCCCAACGCACCTGTACAATGCCGCGACGACCTCGCATATTGGCACATGCCAACCGGGCTGCCACCTCGTCCACGCGGCCTACATCCTTGCGCAGGTCGATGCCATCCGTGGAGACAGTGGCACACCCAGCCGAGTCATAGCCTCGATATGCCAGCCGACGGCCTGCCTCGATGAGCAAAGGGCCCAGGTTGGTTTCGTGGGTGGTGACGATGCCAAAAATGCCACACATAGGTCACCGAAGTGGAAATAATCCAAGGATGAGTCGCGAAGCGTGAATAGGAGCCATGGTGGATAATATTATAGCACGGTGGACGAATCTTGTCAAACATTAGAACCTCTATATATCCACCCTCATTTATCATCTATCCCTTTGAACGCGACAGCCTCGATCTCGATGCGCGCGCCCAAGGGCAAGGCGCTCACCTGCACTGTCGAACGAACTGGTGGTGCAATGGGGAAGAACTCGGCGTAAACGCTGTTCATTGCCTTGAAGTCGTTCAGGTCGACAAGAAAGACGGTTGTCTTTACTACGTCAGCCATAGAACAACCTGCCGCCGCCAGGATTGCTTGCAAATTACGTAGCGTCTGGCGTGTCTGTTCCTCAATACTTCCGGCCACCAGCTGACCAGTTGCCGGATCGAGCGCGACCTGTCCGGCGGTGAACACGAAGTTGCCCGCCTGAACCCCTTGAGAATATGGCCCTATCGCGGCTGGCGCCTGTTCCGTGGCAATTGTACGGCGTGACATAGCATTCCTCCTGTCGTGCAAAAGTGTCAGAGGGCGATTATAGCACACGAGCACAAAAATGCCCCCTGCTAGGGGGCTTGTTTGACTCAGAACAGCCGATTTGCTGTAAGAGTAGCGGAAACCGGAGGATCAGCGCGGAGAGAGCGTCATAGTAGCAGGCCGTGTAGTGCAGTCGGGAACATTGCGACACGGCGGTTCTTCACAGCACCTCGGGCGACGGCGTTGATTTAAGTGTGCGACCACCAGAGAGAGGCTCAACAGGGCCGTCAATCCTGCTAGTATTGCTAGCATCACCGGTGGGGTGAGCAGAAGATTCACCTCTGGCCAGAGCAGGCTACCACTCCATATCATGGTGCCCAATAAAACAACGAGTATTCCCTTCACGTGCCACCTCCTCTCAATCGCTCAATCTCATGATATGGCAAGCGGCACCCAAATACATCCGGAAAGTGGCGGTTTTAACAGCGCACAAATTGCTCATGCTCTCATAGCGGCATCCGCCAAATCGCCTAAGTTAAATACGGGCAATAGAGGAACGTTCAACTCCGGCGCGCCGTTCCTCGAAACGCATCAAGACGAAGAGAAACGAGGAGAGGCGATTAAGATATCGTAGTGCATGACCGTTGTAATATTTTTGGCTGTGGATCAAGCGGGCCACGACACGTTCTGCTCGCCGAGCTACAGTGCGCGCCAGGTTCAGCAGGGCTCCTTCGTGTGTATCTCCTGGGAGCAGGAAATTGCTGAGAGGGGGCAATTCGGCACCCAACTCATCCGTGAGCGCTTCCAACCATGCAACGCGTGCCGCGTCAATATGGTATTGGGTGCGCGCATCGGGTTCGGTGACGGCCAGCTCTGCCATAATAATGTATAAGTCGCGCTCAATAGCGAGCAGCATTTCTCGAACCCGTGGGTCCGATAAGGTAGCACGACAGAGGCCCAATACAGCTTGCAGTTCATCCACCTCGCCGTATGCTTCAGGATGTAGGTCGTACTTGGGCACGCGTTGTGGACCGATCAAGCTGGTGAAGCCATCGTCTCCGCTGCGCGTGTAGAACTTGGAGCGTTCTGGCATTATCTTGTCAACCTGGGGTGGTCAATTCGGCTGCCTGCACGTCGGCATGATAGCTGCTGCGCACTAAAGGCGCACTCTCCACCCATTTGAACCCGAGAGCCATCCCTTCAGCTTGTAGGCTGCGGAATTCCTCGGGTGTCCAATAGCGCACCACCGGCACGTTATGTCCCGAAGGGCGCAGATACTGGCCGATGGTCAATACATCCACCTGATGGGCGCGCAGATCGCGCATGACCTGGATCACCTCCTCCCAGGTCTCGCCCAGCCCGACCATGATACCCGATTTCGTGGTGGTTTGCGGCATCATCTCCTTTGCCATTTGGAGCACATGCAAGGAACGTTCATATATCGCCTGAGGGCGAATAGTGCGATACAGGCGTGGCACTGTCTCCACATTGTGATTCAACACTTCCGGACGAGCATCCATCACCATTTGTAGTGCGGGGCGGCTGCCCTTAAAATCGGGAATGAGCACCTCGACGGTGCAGCCGGGCACCATGGCATGGATGAGTTCGATACTCCGTGCAAAAATATGCGCACCCCCGTCCGGTAGTTCGTCGCGGTTAACCGAGGTCAACACCGCATGTTTAAGGTTCATCGCCTTAACTGCCTGGGCGACGCGCAGCGGTTCGTCTTCGTCCAGCGGAGCAGGGCGGCCAGTGCGAATATTGCAGAAAGCACAGCTGCGTGTACATACATCACCTAATAGCAGGAAGGTAGCGGTGCCACGTCCCCAGCATTCCCCTATGTTGGGGCACATCGCCTCTTCGCAGACTGTGTGTAATGCCTTGGAACGCATCAGCTGCCGCACTCTCTGATAAGTTTCGCCGGATGGCATGCGCACCCGCAACCACTCAGGCTTGCGTTGAACATCGCTAGGGTGCGATGCATCACGACCTATGGCATTAGAGATCTTCACGTATCATCCTCCTTGAGCTAGCACTCTTCCAGTCGCCTTTCTGATAAGTCTCGATTCTGTCCAGGTATACCGAGAGCTCCCGCCATTCGTGCCTGGGAACGCCCCGGGACCAACATATCTCCTATGTTCTTGGCATTATAATACACTCCACCGGACTGGCAAGGATTGGGAAATGAGGGGGTCGTCCCGTGGATGCTCCCGATGTTCCGCAGAAAGATGCTGTGCTCTAAGGGATAAATCCAGCCAAGTTCCATTCCCATATCCGCTCATTTGACAATGCTTCGGTGATAGGTATGATCAATGCCATGAACGCTATTCAGGAGTGTGGGCGATTTTGAGGCCAGAAGGCGATGTAGCACGTAATCCCTTTTCGGGTAGGCGTCCCCTCTATCTGGAAATTCGCTTGCATCCGGCGCGCTCAGCTGCTTCTGTGGCCAGAGAGCAGAGTGTGCGCCATTGGGTTTCGGGCCATACGCGCAAGTGGCTAAGTGCGCGTTGGACGGATGACTTGCTCCGCAGCCGTATCGCGGCTCACATAGCTGTTATCCTCCTCATTGCATTGGTGATCGCTTTTGCCCATCGCTCTCTCTATATGCTTCCCGTGGCAGAAGGGCGATTGACACATTTGATTGTGCCGAGCCAGCATATTCCATCCGCTCCTGCCGCTGCCTCAACTGAGACGATGGGCAACGCGAGTTTGCTGCCTAACCACTCCTTAGATCAGGATGACGCCATTTTGATGCGCGCTGCTGTGCCTTATACGATTATGCCTGCCTTACGGCCACGTGCCGAGATCACCACCTATGTGGTCAAACCTGGTGACACTATCTTCGGCATTGCGGCCCAGTTTGGCATCAAGCCGGAGACCATTATGTGGGCCAACGGTCGCTTCGTGGAAGACAACCCCGACTTGTTGCGTGTTGGTCAGGAGCTGATTATCTTGCCAGTGGATGGTGTGTATCATCAGGTCGGCAAAGGAGACACCATTGAGAAAATCGCTGCCACCTTTAAGGTGGAGCCCTCGGCCATTATCAATTACCCGCTTAATAATTTGGATAAAGATGATCCCCAGATCCAGGTGGGACAGTGGTTGATCGTACCAGGTGGCACCAAACCCTATGTGCCGCGTCGGGTGGTCGCTTATGAGGGCCCTATCCCCCAAGGGGCTAACAAGGGAACAGGTTCCTTTGGATGGCCGGCGAGCGGTTCAATCTCACAAGGTTATTGGGAGCGTCATCGTGCTATCGATATCGGCTCATGGGAAGGGGCGCCTGTTACTGCCGCCGATTCCGGCTTTGTCGTTGCGGCAGGGTGGGATGGCAGCGGCTACGGCCGCATGGTGCTCATTGATCACGGTAATGGGTTTCAGACGCTTTATGCGCATTTGAAAGTGTTCTACGTGAAGGTGGGTGATTCAGTAGCGAAAGGAGAGAAAATCGGCGAGGTAGGCGCAACGGGCAACGCGACAGGCCCTCACCTGCACTTTGAAGTTCGCCAGAATGGAATGCAGCGCAACCCGTTTGGATTCCTTCCCTAGTGGCTTTTGAGGCCTTTTGGGAGGTGTAGGGGCAGTGTCATTTGACAAAGGTGAGGCTTGCCAATTTTGAGCGCTCGTGATACGATAAAAACAGACCCTGCCATGTGCGTGATGCACCACGCGATTTGAGCCAACAGTTGTATCTCTTGGAGGCCAGATTCGTGGTGGGGATGCGGGGCCTGCTCTCGGGCGAGGCAGAGCCACCAGAGAGGCTTCCACCTGCGCAAGCAGACTCAAAGTTGCTGGTTTGTCACACGGCATGGCGGGGTCCTCTTTTCTTAATAACATCACTTTTCTTATGAGGTTGTATAACAAAAGCGGCTACGCGGCACGCTTTTTTTTGTTCTTCTCCGAGTGCTAGATGCAAAAGGAACCAAGAGGCCACGCAACACGTCTGAGGAGTATGATCCGATCACTGCATCTGCCACTCAGGAGGCATTTATGAAGAAAATATTGCGTTATCTGATTCTGCTGGCGATCGTCGTGGTGCTTGGTGCATGTGCCGGCCAGCGCACTGCCCCTCTGTCCGAATCGACAGCGCTCAAAGAAGCACTCCCTGCCCCAGCGATGGAGGTCGCTTCTAGAGGCGTTGCACCCCAGACAAGTATGGATAGCACCACGGTTTCCCTAGATTCACAAGGTTGGGATACCCAGATAGATCTGCCCAATCTCCCAACAGGACGGGAAGGACGTTTCATTGTGTATTCAGGCACCATCGTCCTGGTCGTACGGGATGCTGGACAAGCGGCTGTGGATATCGCCGCCCTGGCTGCCAAGCAAGGGGGTTACGTAGCAAACAGCAATCTGGATCTGCAAGGTGGAGTGCGGCGTGGCAGCATCGTGGTCCGTGTGCCGGCCGAGAAGTATCAAGACACTTTGGCCGCCCTGCGGGCATTAGCCGTGCGGGTCGAAAAGGAAACCACAAACAGCGAAGATGTGACACAAGAGTATACCGATCTGCGAGCGCGCAAGGTGAACCTTGAGCATACGGAACAGGCTTTGCAAAAGCTGCTTGATGAACGTCTTAAAGTGGGACGCACACAGGACATCCTAGAAGTATATCGTGAGCTCTCCAATGTGCGTGGTCAGATCGAGCAAATCGAGGGGCGCTTGCGCTATCTGGCCAATTTAACCGCGATGTCCACCATTTCCATTGAGCTTGTCCCAGATGTGCTTCAGCAGCCGGTGGCGACGACAGGTTGGGAGCCGCAGGGGGTTGCCAAAAGCGCCTTGCAGGCGTTGGTAAGCGCCTTGCAAGTTGTTGGCACATTGGCGATCTGGGCTGTCATCTTCCTGCTACCGTTGCTGGTTGTGGTTCTGGTTCCCGGGTGGATGCTAGTGCGCGCCGTACGTGGCATGTTGCGTCGTCGTGTCATAAAAGTGTAACGCTTAATCCAGCTTACCTATATAGCTCATATAGAGCATCAGCGCGGTGAAAGCGATGTAGAGCACAATCGCTGCCAATGCGACCAATATGATGACAATGCCCGTTGCAATGCCAATCCACGACCAGGTGCGGGTGCGGCGGGCATTCAGCGATTGTTCTGCCGCCACAAGGCCGATCGCGCCCAGCGCGATGGGCAGCAGGGGCAAGCAATAATAAACTGTGTTGCACGTCACGCACGAGAGCAGTGCCAGCACCCCGCTGCCGAGCGCACCCAAGGCGGCCAGGTCATAGGCATTTCCACGAAAGGGGGCACGCGCCGCATCCTTATCAGCTGGAGCGACTGGCCCGCTATATGGTTGTGTTGTCGAACCCCCTTTTTCAGGCGGAGATTCTGGTTCGGCGGGTGGTAGTGGCCGGACGTCTTCGGGGCCCAAATCCACAATGTGATCCTCGACTGACATAAGTGCTCGTAGAGCCTCCTCTTGCAATAGATGGGATGCCCAGGTTGTGCGCTTCGGGGTTTGGCAGCACATGGGATCAGGATTGTTGCGAGCCTCTCAGTTCGTCAGTGTGTGCTCACCAAAGCTCGAGACGCCGCTCGATTGCTCGATGCCAGCGCGTATACATTGAGAATCTCGTCGGCAATGTGGTGCCAATCGTAGCGCTCGGTGGTGCGCAACGCTTGCTCACCCAGCTGATCACGCAAGAAGGGATGTTTAAGAAGCAGCAGAATCTTGTCGGCCAACGCTTGAGGATCTCGTCCTGGCACGAGGAAACCATTGTAGCCGTTTTGAATGCTGAAGGAGAGTCCTCCCACATCCGCACCGATCACCGGAGTCCCGCAAGCCATCGCTTCTAATGCTACTATGCCGAATGACTCGTAGTGCGAGGGCATCACCACTACGTCCGCGGCGGAATAGTGCCACACCAGTGAATCCTGATCGCGGGCGCCCATGAAGATGACCAGGTCACCAATGCCCAACTCGTCGCGCAGCTGGTACAGGCGTTGTAATTCCGTTTCATTGGGGTCGCTTGGATCACCGCCGATGATGCATACGCAAAGATCTTCCCGCCAATTAGGGAACTGTTCGACTACCAGTTTCATAGCACGGAAGAGTGTGTCGATGCCCTTGAGAGGCTGGATACGTCCCACGAACAACACCATATGGTGGTTCGGTGGCATACCGAAATGGGCTTGCGCCTCGGCCCTTGGTATAGGTTGGAAGAGGCGACGATCTACCCCGGGGGGCACAACCACAATTTTAGATTCGTCGGCGCCATAGGCGGTGACCATATCGGATTTCTCCAGCGGGGTGGCAGCAATCAGGCAATCTGCGAATTGCATAATCTGCCTTTCCGCCTCGATACGCCACTCGCTTTCGCGTTCCTCCGCCGCCGCGATTAAATTTTTGGAATAGCCTAATGTGTGGAACATGTGCACAACAGGCACATGCCAGCTGGCACGCAGCTCGCGAGCCGCCCAACCGGAGAGCCAGTAATGGCTGTGGATGATGTCGTACTTGAGGCCTTCGCGTTGGGCAAATTCCTGCACACGGGCCACAAATTCGGGCAGATAGTCGAATACCAGGTTCTTATCTAGTGGCTGCTCGGGCCCAGCAGGAATGTGGATGACGCGTGCACCATCACCCAACCGTCGTCGACCGGTTACACGCGCGATGGCAGGATTTTGAGAACGCGTGTACACGTCTACCGCGATGCGCCGCCGTGCGAGTTCACGCGTTAGATCTCGCACGTAGACGTTCATACCGCCCGTCTCCTTGCCACCCAGAGTTGCCAAAGGACAGGAGTGAACGCTGATCATCGCCACTCGTTGTATCATCGCTGACCTCTTCGCGAACGGTGCAAGCCCATTGAGTATACTATACCATAGCTGTGACCCATCAAGGAAATCTGGGAAACGTCAAAAACATCCGGGGTATCTGACCCGGATGAGATTGGTTTGCAAGGACAGCCTGAGTGAGCGGGAGACCTCTCAGTGTCTTCAGTCTAGTTTCTACAAGAATGCCGTCAATTCAACTCAGTGCGACAAGATTCCTCCCTCGGTCATCCGACATGGATCGAGCAATTTAGACAACACGTCCGGTTTCATTCCGGTCACCTCAGCAGCGACAAGGCGTACCTGTCGCCGTTCGGCATAGGCACGTCGGGCAATCTCAGTGGCTTTTTCGTAACCGATCACGGGATTGAGCGCCGAAACCAGGAGGGGATTGCGTTCGATGCTCTCCTCGATGCGTTGTCGGTTAATGGCAAACCCAGCCACCGCTTTGTCGGCGAACAAACGCGCAGCATTGCCCAGGATGGTGAGCGATTGGAGCAGGTTATACGCGATCAGCGGCATCATTGTGTTCAGCTCGAAGTTGCCCAGTGCATCGCCGATGGTGACTGCGGTGTCGTTAGCTATCACTTGGGCGCACACCATAATGATGGCTTCGCAAATGACCGGATTCACTTTGCCTGCCATAATGCTGGAGCCGGGTTGCAAAGCGGGCAATGTAATCTCACCCAGACCAGCGATAGGCCCGCTGCCCATCCAGCGCACATCATTGGCGATTTTCATCAGGGCGCACGCGGTGACCTTGAGATAGCCGCTCAATTCTGTGGCGGTATCGAGCGCCGCCTGGGCGGCGAAATGGTTCTCGCACACCACAAAAGGTAAACTTGTGCGGACCGCCAACTCGCGTACCACCCGCGCTGCAAACTCGGGATGGGCATTCAAGCCGGTGCCCACAGCCGTCCCACCAATGGTCAGCTGCGCCAAGCGCGGAAGGCATCCCTCAATCCGCTCGATGCCCTGCCCGATCTGGAATGCCCAGCCACCGATCTCCTGCCCCATACGCACCGGTAGAGCATCCATCAGATGGGTGCGACCTGTTTTCACCACACCGTTGAGCTCGGCTGAACGTTGCTGCAAAATGGTGTGCAGATGGCGTAGCCCCGGTAAGAGTAGCGTGTCCACCAATTGATAGGCGCTGATGTGAATAGCCGTGGGAATTACGTCGTTAGAGGATTGACACATATTGACATGATCGTTAGGGTGGACCAAATATGACGAAAGGTCTCCACCCAAAAGCTGGGTCGCTCGATGGGCGATCACCTCATTAGCGTTCATATTGGTGGAAGTGCCAGAACCGCTTTGAAAAACATCCACTGGGAAGTGATCATCCCATTTTCCCTCGACAATCTCATCCGCTGCCTGGCGAATAGCGTGAGCGATTTCGGGGGCGAGCAATCCAAGTTCACGATTCACATCAGCCGCAGCGCCCTTGATAAGCCCCAAAGCGCGGATGAACGAGCGAGGCATCTGCAACCCGCTGATGGGGAAGTTCTCCAGAGCGCGCTGTGTTTGGGCGCCATACAGGCGATCCGTGGGCACGTGCACTTCACCCAATGAATCCTTCTCGATGCGATACGTTGCCACATGCACCTCCTTTGCTAAGATCGACACCGGTATATAGGCTCTTTCAGCAGAGGCTCGTCGCGAAACATGTCACGGTAGTGCGAACACTTGAGATTATAGTTCAGCAGCAGCCCTCTGCCAATTTTCTGCGCTGAATTTCCTAAAAAACCAAAATATATTATGACATACGTTTACGGGATCCTGATCGCACATGGTTGGGATTACCTATTGTCTTCCGTAAATCTCTGGCATAGTCGAAGTTGTCAGTGCAATCGGCTGCGCTGCTCCAGAGTTCCGTATATGTCTTGGGTCGCTTAAACCCAAATGCCCTCTTGTGTTATGGCCCTTGTGTATGGTATAATTGTGAGTAGGGGGTTGGTGATATGAGAATATGCCTTGCTCCAGGGAAATTGGTTCTGCTGCAACAGGTTGGCATTCATAAAATAACGTGTGCTGGGAGCAGCTGGATGGGCTCTCAGCAGTGGTCCAGGTAGGAGGGTGACATGATCGAGGTTGTGATTGAGAGTGTGCGAGTCAGCTTGATGTCGCAAGATCGCATGGTGGTGCTCAAGGAAGTGGATCGCGATCGGTATCTGCCCATCTGGATCGGTCCTTTCGAGGCGGACGCAATCACTATTCACTTGCAAGGTGTGCAGGTAGCACGTCCCCTGACCCACGATCTGCTGAAGAACTTTATCGGTGCGTTCGGGGCGAGAGTCTCTCACATTGTGGTAAACGATTTGCGCAACAATACTTTCTTCGCTGAAATCACAGTGGACAACCATGGTGAGGAACTTAAGATCGATGCCCGCCCCAGTGATGCGATTGCCCTGGCAGTGCGCGTGGGTGCCCCGATTTTCGTGGCCGAAAAAGTGATGGAGCAGGCCGGCATCACCCCGGAGCGAGAGATCAGCGAGGGCGAACCAGAAGCTACCGCCACTGAGGAAAAAGAAGATCTGGAAGTCTTCCGCGATTTTGTCGAATCCCTCGATCTGGACGATCTGGGCGAGTGAAGACCCCTTTGCCTCGATCGGCCTTGTCCTTCCTTTGCCTTTCAGATGCACCAGCGGGTATGGTTGAATAATGGGCGAGCCACCACGCAGTGGACCTGAGAGACAGCCGCCTGCGAATGTGGAAGCAGAAGAGGCAGTGCTAGGAGCGCTGCTGATTGATCCAGATGCCATTCTGCGCATTGCGACCTTCTTGCAACCTGCTGATTTCTATGTACCACGTCATCGTTCGATCTTCCAGGCGATCCTTGATCTATATGAGCGTCGCGCGCCGGCCGACTTGGTAACTCTGACCGACGAACTGGAACGGCGTGGCCAGTTGGCATCGGTAGGTGGGGTTGCGTTTCTCACTGCGTTGATCAATGCGACTCCGACCAGCATTCACGTGGAATACTATGCGCGCATTGTGGAGCGCACGGCCGTACTACGTCGGCTGATCCATGCCGCCACTGAAATTGCCAAGCTCGCTTATCAGGACACGGAGGATGTCGATAGCGTAGTGGATCAGGCGGAGAGCCTCATCTTCGCCGTTTCGGAAAAGCGCATCGCGCGTGACTTGGTGCCCATTCGCCAGGTGCTTGATCAATACTACGACCGTATCGAGTATCTCATGCAACACCAGGGGGAGATGGCCGGCATCCCCACCGGTCTGGTTGACCTGGACAAGCTGTTAGGGGGTCTACAGCGCTCTGACTTGATCATCATCGCCGGACGCCCCGGGATGGGGAAGACCAGTTTGGCGCTCTCTATTGCGCTGCAAGCGGCGCGTCGCTGGCAGAAGCGGATCGCTATATTCAGCCTGGAGATGAGCAATGAGCAAGTGGTGCAGCGTCTCATCAGCGCTGAGACAGGGATTGACGCTCAACGCCTGCGTTTGGGACAGATCCACGAGGACGAATTCAACATCTTTGTCGAGGCAACACAGGTACTCTCAGGCATTCCAATCTTTATCGATGACACGCCTGCCATCTCGGCGATGGAAATGCGCGCCAAGGCGCGCCGTCTGCACGCGGAGCACGGTTTGGATTTGATCATTGTGGACTATTTGCAGCTGATGCGCGGCGACCCGGGCAGTGATGGAAATCGCGTGCAGGAGATCAGCTTCATCTCGCGTGCACTCAAGTCGTTGGCGCGCGAGCTCAATGTGCCGGTGGTGGCGCTCAGCCAACTTTCGCGCGCTGTGGAGTCGCGCCAGGACAAACGCCCTATGCTCTCTGACCTGCGTGAGAGTGGCAGTATCGAGCAGGACGCTGATGTGGTGATCTTCGTGTACCGTGATGTGGAATACAACCCGGATACCGAATTTCCTAATTTGGCCGAGATACGCGTGGCGAAGCATCGCAGCGGACCGACCGGGATCGTGTCGGCTTACTTTAAGAAAGAGCTAGCAAAGTTCGAGAATGCGGAAGTGCGTCGCGAGACACTTGGTGAGCTGATTGGAGCAGGATAGCTGGCATGAGCAGGCACTTTGAGGGGTTCCCCGCTGGTGAGTTGCGTTACATTCCTGTGCCCGATCTGTTCTTCACCGGTTTGGCACCACTCGTGGATAATCTCAGCGAAATGAAAGTGATCTTACACATGATCTGGCTGCGACAACGCGGTGGCAAAGAAGTGGTCACGGTGGAAGATCTGGGTACTGATGAAACCCTCATCGCTGGGCTCAGTGTTCTGGGAGACGATCCGATGGAACAGCTGCATGAAGGACTTAAGCGCGCTGTGCAACACGGTGCTTTGTTGCACGAAACCTTGAAGACTCCCCGGGGGGTATATGAAGTATACGCGTTGAATAGTGCTGGCGGGCGGAGCGCTATGGAGCAGGTGCGTCAAGGGCAGCTGGGCGTTGAACGGGTGGTGCTCGTAGAGCGCCCGGCAAAAGAGCCGCGCCCGAACATTTTCCAGCTCTATGAAGACAACATCGGCCTCATATCACCGTTACTGGCCGATGAACTGCGCGAGGCAGAGACGACTTATCCGGCCGACTGGATCGAAGAGGCATTCCGTATCGCCGTTGAGAACAATGTGCGCAAGTGGCGTTATATCCAAGCTATCCTGGAGGGTTGGGCAACGCGAGGCAAAGGAGATCGCTCGACGGCAGGACGTGCCGATAAGGAGAAACGTTGGTACACGGATGAAGAGTTCGAACGGTTCTTCAAACACTGAGCACGAGGTCAGACGCTCTGCGATGATAGGGAGCAGGCAAGTATGTCCTGTGTGTAATGGGGCTGGCTTCTTGCGCCGGGACGTGCCAGTGGGGCATCCTGACTTCGGTAAGGTGTTCCCCTGTGAGTGCCAGCGGCCGCGCCTGGAGGCAGCGCGCCTGAACGATCTGCGCGCCATGAGCAACCTAGAGGCGATGAGTCGCTATACATTCGACACCTTCAAACCCGAAGGGGTCGGGCTTACCGAGGAGAAGCGGCATAATCTGCGCAGCGCCTATGAAGCGGCGCGTGCTTTCGCCGCAAATCCTCAAGGCTGGCTGGTGTTGCTCGGGGGATATGGTTGCGGGAAGACGCACCTGGCGGCTGCCATCGCCAACGAGCAGCTGGCGTTGGGGAGACCTGTGTTATTCGTTGTGGTGCCGGATTTGTTGGACCATTTGCGGGCCACATTCAGTCCTCATAGCCCTATCACCTATGACCGACGCTTTGAAAATGTGCGTAACGTGGCGGTGTTGGTCCTGGACGATCTGGGGACGCAGAGCAGCACAGAATGGGCGCGAGAGAAGCTGTTCCAGATATTCAACCATCGTTACAATCTGCGCCTTCCCACCGTGGTGACCACCAACTGCAAATTAGAGCACATCGACGTGCGTATCCGTTCTCGTTTGATGGACCCCGACTTGGTACATGTTTGCCACATCACAGCGCCCGATTATCGCGGCAGCGGGAGCGAGCTGCTGGGTTATGAGCTATCCAGCTTAGAGCTGCACCGCGACCAAACGTTTGAGACGTTCAGCTTGCGAGAGCACGAGCTCTCTCGGGAGCAAGTTGAAAGCTTGCGCCAGGCGCTCACTTTCGCGCGTCATTACGCTGCTAACCCAGAGGATTGGCTGGTGTTGACGGGAGGCTATGGCAGTGGGAAGACCCACTTAGCTGCAGCGATTGCAAACGCACGGCGTGCAATGGGGGATCACAATGTGTTGTTCGTCGTGGTACCGGACCTTCTGGACCATTTGCGTGCCACCTACGCTCCGGATAGCCACGTCTCCTACGATACGCGCCTGGATCAGGTGCGTAATACCCCTCTGCTGATCCTAGATGACCTGGGCACCCACAGTGCCACACCATGGGCACAGGAAAAGTTGTATCAGGTCTTTAACTATCGCTACAACGCGCGTTTGCCCACCGTCATCACCATTGCCGATGGTGTCAGTGTGGACGAGAGGCTCAAGGCACGTTTGTTTAATGTTCATCGGTGCACGCTTCTGCGATTAGAAGTGCCCGGCTACCACGGGCACCCAGCCTCATCACCGTCATCACCCCGTCGTCGAAGGCAGCGCTGAGTCTCGTCTGGTTTCTCTTACGCGCAGACGCTCATACTTCAATCTCAAACAGGATGTCCACCAGCTCGTCCACCAATTTTGCCAGAATCTCGCGGTCACCTTCTCGGCGTGCTTGCTCAATTTCATCGATTTTAGCTCGGATCTGATCCGCACGTTCTATCTCCAGGCGACCATTTTGCAACAGCCGTCGTGCGCGGTTGAGCATCACTTCCACTTCGCCCATTTCAAACGTGCTCGAATCGGGTATGGCTTCCTGAGCTGCCAAGAGCGCTGCCATCTGCACCGTTGCACAGCTGAGCTCTTCTGCGCTCAAACGCTCCTTGGTTGCCATCACAGTGATCGCCTTTCGCTGGCCGGTCTTGCGATCGGTCGCTTGCACTCGTAATTGTCCGTTGATGTCCATATCGAAGCGCACGGTCACGCGTGCCGGTTCACCGGGCACCTCTGGCTGTAGTCCTTCGATGCGAAAGCGGCCCAAAAGGCGGTTGTGTGAAGCCACAGGATGTTCTCCCTGGTACACGGCTATCTCGACAGTATCCTGGCCGGGATACACGGTGCGAAAGACCTCTTCATGGGTACACGGTATTGCAGTGTTGCGTCGAATAATGGGACGATAGATGTCGGGTACTACTGCGTCACCCATTTGGGTAGCGATCTCAATCCCCAGCGAAAATGGGGTCACATCGACCAGCACAGCCTCGATGGGTTGACCGGCAATGATCGCCGCCTGTACGGCAGCGCCCAATGCCACGGCTTCTTCCGGGTGGATGGCCATCTGAGGTTCGATGCCCGTGTGTTCCGTTAACATCTGCCAAACCAGAGGGATGCGAGTTGAA